>CAYXKO010000092.1:0-7940 GCA_964465435.1 uncultured Saprospiraceae bacterium
GGGTTTTTTCTTGGGATCCTCATCTTCGGCTTCCTGCGCTGCCACCCAATGGATATTCAATGTGCAAAGGATGATCGCGGCCAAAATGGCCTTATATGAGTTTTTCTTCCTGGTCGTCATGGCCTGTAATGGTTTCTTGAATGGGAATAATTGGAAATAATCTGATAAATAATGTAATGATCAACATGGCGCCTGCCAGGGAGCCCAGAGCAATGGCCCACTCCTCCCAGCTGGGAAAATAGGTCTTAAACCTTTCCGGCACATCGCGCATCGGCAAAAGGGGATGCAGCAGGGTAGGAGTAACGATCAGGTATCGCTTAAACCAGGCTCCCACGACCACCATGATGCTGGCGGCAAAAACCATTTGAGGTTTTCTGCCCCATTTATTGATGAGGATGAAAATGGGAATGATCATACCGACGGTCACCGCAAACCAAAACATGCCTGCAAAGGATCCTGTGAACAATTCAGTCAAATGGGCCGCTTCGGTCTTCTTCATTTTAAATGCGGGAACCAGGTACTCGTTGACGTTGAAGTAGAGGTAAAGAAATGAAAGCATCACAACGGCCTTGCCCATCTTGTCAAAATGTGCTTCGGTGATGTATTTTTCCAGTTGATAGGCTTTTCTGACGATGTACATCGCTATGATGACGCCTCCGGCTCCCACCAGGAATGCTCCGGATACAAAGTACGCACCAAAGTTGGTGCTGTCCCAACCTGGTCTGTAAGTCGTGGCAAAAAGCCAGGATGTCACGGTGTGGATGGAAAATGCAACCGGGATGATCATAATGCTCAGCACCTTGATGGCGTGATGGTTGATTTTTCTTTGCTCGACCGTGCCTTTCCAGAACGAACCCAGAATCCGGTACAATTTTGACATCCATCCGGGAGTTGCGTCCGTTTTGGTGACAGACATTATTTTCAAATCCGGTATCAGCGGAAAATAAAGCAGAAGCAAACTGATGACCAGGTAAGTGCCGATCACCACCACATCCCACATGATCGGAGATTGTAATCTCGGATGCAAGGCCAGGTTGAGCAGTCTCTCAGGCCGGCCCATATCGACGATGATGATGAGGGATGCAAAAAAGATGGAGGATACCGCAATGATCTCGGCAATGCGGGTGAGGGGTGTGCTCCATTCTATGCTGGCGAGTCTGAAAATCGCAGTGATCAGAGATCCCACCAGGCTAATAGCGACAAAGAACACGAAATTGGAGATGTAAATTCCCCAGGATACATAATCACCCATGTTGGTTACCACCAGGCCCTTGTCCAGCTGACGGTAATAGGCATACAAACCAATCAGGCAAATGGCCGAAAGAATTGCGACCCAGGCCATTCCCTTCGGGCCGAATTTTTGAGGACTCAGATCTCGGATGATCTGTTCGTTTCGCATCGTGGATGCAGATGTGGAGTTCATGGTTCTGTAAATTAATGTGTGCTGGAAGATTCGGACCCGGTTTCAAACTCAAGTCCAGATTCATAGGGGAAATTTCTGTTGACCGGTGGCAGGTAATAAACGCTGGGTTTGGTGCCCAGGTCTTCCATCAGTCTGTACCCGGCCTTGTCCTTGATCAGATCGGAAAACCGGACGGTCTCAGATCCGTTTGACACGCTGTCTTCGACCATGTCGCCAAAGAAAAACACGCCGTTGGGACAAGCGGTCACACAATGTGGCAATTCGCCCTTGCGCACCATATCGGGACAGAAATCGCATTTGCCCACTGTTCCTTTTTTCTGAGGCACACTTGTTTCACAGTGATAGGGCTGATTGACTATTTCCAGGGGAACCATGGGTTCTTCCCAGTTGAACACCCGGGTGGAATAGGGACAGGCTGCCATGCAGAACCTGCATCCCACGCAGCGGTCGCTGTCGATGAGGACGATGCCATCCTGGCGTTTGAAGGTGGCATCTACGGGGCACACCTTGACGCACGGCGGTTCATCGCAATGCATGCAGGTGGTTGGTTGCCAGTAGGGAGCCGAATCATCGGCATCCTGCATTCCGTACACTTTGATCCAGCTTTGTCCGGGGTGGACGTGGTGCATATGATTGCAGGCGGATTGACATTTCTTCAGGTTTCTGCATCTGGAAAGGTCAATGACCATTGCGAATTTTTTTCCCGGGATGCCGACGCGAGCTTCTTCATTGGAAACCTGTGGCAATTCGGGTACGGGCTTAAGAAAGGCCTTGTCCACCTCGATCACCTCGCCGGTGACTGAAAGGAGCTTGACCTTCTCTCCCGAGGGTTGTGTTCCATCTTCCGGATTGAACGGATCCTTTTTATCATTGCAGGCACCTGCCAAAACCGCAGCCACCAGTCCGTGTTTCAGAAAATCCCTTCTCGATGAACTGTTGTTATTTTCCATTGTGTTTGGTTAAACTTTGTTATTGATTCCTTTTGACCCAGTCCTTGATGTAGGGCGTCATGATCTTTACACCCGGCTCCTCCACATGGCGGTCTTCCACTTCCACCAGCGTGCCATCCTGGGTAAGGTATTTTTGTTTGCCTTCGCTCTTGTTGCCCACGTTTCTGGTCAATTTGATCAGTCCGATTCCTGCCAGGATCGCGGTGCCCCAGAGAATGAATTTATTTCTGGAAATGGTCTTCATGTCATTCGTTTTCATGTTGGGAAATAGATTGCCACCCCCGTACTGACGAGGTTAAATTAATTAGTCATCTTATATAAAATGTAAAACAGAAACAGTCCGAATTTTTGATCATTCGGACTGTTACGGCAGGAGGACTATTTTTTAAAGGTCCTCATGTAATTTACGATGCTCCAAATCTCATTTTGATCGGGTATCTTCTTTTTGAAGCTGGGCATATCCTCTCTTCCCTCCAGGGTCTTGTAGAATATAGCTCCATCGCTTTGGCTCTGGAAGGCTGCCTTTGAAAAATTGCCTGGATCAGTTTTTAATTGTGCGGCTTTGGATCCATCGCCCAAACCCATTTTGCCATGGCAGGATTGGCAATGTTTGGCCCAAAGAGTTTTGCCCTCTGCAATGGAGGCAGCATCGGCCTTTACGGGGTTGGCCATTTTTTTGTACTTGTCCGGTACCGGCCAGTCATTCTGAAATTCAGACCTGAATCCAGTCATGAGGACACCTGCTAAGAAGACGATCAGAATGGCAGTTACTAAGTTTTTCATATGAGGCAAGAATTAATTATTTACGATTAATAAGCTACAAAGTAAGTTTATGTCTGGCAACCAGCATTGATTGCGGTCATGGAATGGGATGACTTTCGACAGTGTATTTTAAAATGCCTGTAACATTGGTCAGAAATAATGAAATTTTTTAAACAAACAAATAAAATTTAGCGTAACTTTTTATTTTTTTAAGATCATCAAAAATGGAAGAAGAGCCATGTTGATAATAAGTGCCACAAGCAGGCAAAAAGTTATCAGTAAACCAAAATTAAAAGCGCCGGGCAGGCTTGAAAATAACAGGCAGGAAAAACCCGACAGCATGATCAGGCTGTGCATGAAAATGGTCATTCCGGCACTTTGGTAAACCCTGAGCATGATCCATAAATTTCCGGCCTCAGACCCCTTTCTCAATGCGCGCCAGCGGTTTATCAGGTGGATGGTGCCGTCTACCGCGATTCCGGAGGCCAGGCAAAATATCAATGCGGTATCCGGTTTTAGGGGGATGCCCATCAGGCCCATCAGTCCACCCATGAAGAGGATCGAAACCGACAGGGCGATCATGGCGATTCCGGCGAGCCGGGCAGACTTCCAGCTCCACCACATGACCGCCATGATCATGATCAGGGTAATGGCCAGACTCAGGAATAGCTTTTGCCCCAGATACATGGCCATTTCGTCCAGGACTACGGCCTTGCCGGTCAGGTGGAAACTGAAATATTGGTCCAGTCTTTCATTTTTGAAATAGGCATCCAGCTTTTTTGCGAGCGCCTCAAACTGCCTGATTGAGAGTTCGGTCAGTTTACCGCTGATTCTAATTTTTTGTCCAGAATTGGCAACATGGCTATTCCATTCCTCCGCATACTGAGTCTGGAGTATGCTTTGGCTGTATTGGTTTATAAGTGCCTGATTATCCGGTAAGGCAAATTGTTCCGCCACACCGCCCTGATATGCCCTGTTGGCGGCTTTTATCATGGGCACCGGCGAGATCAGCATGCAGGCTCCCAGACTGTCCCTTAGGTAGTTCTCCAGATCGTCCAGTTTATAAAGCATTGCCGGGTTTAAAAATCCCGCTGCCGAATCAAGGGCAGTCAGGTGCATCTCGAAGTCCCTCGTCCCGCAGAATTCCTGCTCCAGAAAGGAATAATCCTGTCTGAGATTATGATTCTTGGGAAGCTCTTCGATGAGCCTGCCCTCCAGACTTATTTTTGAGGTATAATAGGTCATCAGGACTGTCAGGGACAAGAAGACAGCCAGGATCGCATATTTGTACCTTATTGCTTTCAGGTAGATTTTGGACAAGTTTTTTGAGGCGTAAGTGCCTTCACTTTTAAGATAAGGTTTGGGTGTTCCCGCCAATTCAGATTTGTATATTTTCATTACATCCATCACCAGGTAAAGCGAGATAACGGAAACCAATCCTGTGATCCAGCCAAAATTTCTGACCGGTGCTATGTCGATACTGACAAGTCCGATATATCCGATTCCGGTCGTAAGCGTGGTCAGAAGCATGGCAGGATAAATGTCCTTCAGTGCTTTTTTAAAGGCATCATCCCGTTGGATCCCGGAGCTGATATTATTTTTGAGTGAAGCGGTTAGGTGTATCAGGTGTGAAAGTCCCAGGGATGTAATGATGGGTATAGAAAAGGTCTGTATGATGTTAATTTGGTTCTCCGTCATCATGATGATCTGAAGGATCAGAACCACCGGTACTGCAATGATCAGCAGTGCAACCAGGGTGGAAACAAGGGATCCCAGGCTGAATAACAGAATCAATGCGGCAACAAACGCAGAAAGCAGGGTGAACCGGATGAAGTTATTTTTAATCTCCAGGCCAAAATCCCTTTCCGTCTTGTACTTCGATGACAATACAGTCCTGTCAAATTTTAACTGACCTATCTTTGATTCCAGGCTGTCCAGAAGGTTTGCTACATCTTTTTGGTTTGATTCTTCCTTGTAGTATGCTGCGATCGCAATCGATTTTCGGGAAGCCGAGACCAGGAACTCCCTGAAGTCAGGAGCCTGTTCGATGCCCACCGAGTCATCTCTGTATCCGGTGGGTTGGTCTATCCGGATCAGTGGGCGTGCCTCCACAGAGCCGTCTTTGAAAAAAACCTGGTGCGTATTGGTCAGGGAGAACACCTTTGCAATCTCCGGTAGCTGATCAATATATTTTGTCAGTTCATCGGCCTTTTGGAGAAAATTTTGATCAAAGATTCCATTTTGATTGTGCAGGACAATTAGAATCATCCGTTCATCCTGTCCGGTATGAAAGGTATTTTTGTGTTCCAGGTATTGCCTGTATTCCTGACTTCCTTTGTGGTGGAATTCATCCAGGCCAAAGCCAAATTTGATTTTCCAGATCGTAAATCCAAGTGCCAGCAATATTAAAGCTGCGAGACCAATTTTTAGTGAATATCCCTGTATTGTGGTGGAGCTTGTTTTTAGCATTTGTTTGTATGGCGCGGTTTATAAACCTCATGTGTGATCCCCTCGGACTCACGCAGAATGGTTATAATTCACAAAGTTAAAAGGCCTGCAATTTTAATAATGAAAAGTAATTCAATTGGAGATAAATTGTGGAAGCAGGTATTCTATATTGGGCATGTCAATGGCGCCGGCTTTTTTCCTCCCGTTGTATATGATGAGTCCGAACGGCTCTCCAAACTGATCGATATCGATCAGCTGCCTGGTTCCGTTTTCATCCGGGAAACTCAGGTATCTGGCCTTTCTGGATTCCACCACCTCCAGTTGGGCCCAGTCCCTTTTCAGGATCTTCCTGGAATAAAAAAACTGAAATTCGTATTCGTGCATCAAACCGTCAAACATCCACTTTTCAGTGGTCTCCCTGATCTTTTCCAGTTGCAAGGAGTCCGGTGCGTAAAAGACGGCTACCGGTTTGTCAAAATAAAGGGTGTCCTGGTAACTGGACCCGGGTTTCTCACCATTCTTTTGTTTCTGGGGGGCTTGTGCTTTTTCTGAGTCTGCCTGAATTTTTTCATGATTCTGCTTGGGTTGGCAGGCTGCATGGATGCACAGGACCATTGCCATGCCTTTGATCAGGAGTTGCTGACTAATCTTCATATCTGTGACCGGATTTTTTTTAAATGAAAAAGCCTCAAAACGAAAACTCGATTTGAGGCTTTTAGTTTCAGAACAGTTAAGGATTTAATTACCTATTTCAAGGGATTAGAAATTCCAAAGTCTGGTAATGTTAAATCCTATGACAAAATTTCCTCCTTCTATTTTTTGTCCGGCTGAGTTTGTATATTCCAAAGGACTGTAATTGTTAAACAGATTGTTCCTTTGAGGATTCAGGAAACGGTAATTTCCCGCAAAGATCTGGAAGGAGTGGCCGCTGGTTCCAAATTCGAAGCCAAAGGAAATGTTCGGATTCGGATTGCTGCTCACATGCTTGGTAATGGGCTGGTCGTAATTCACCATAAAAGCAATGGTCGGTGTGATCTTGATCCTTGCAGAGCTGGCCAGTGCAAAGTGCGCATGTTCCATGGCATTGCCTATTCTTCTTACAAAGGAATCCGGTTTTACCTCTTCATTGTAGAAATAGCCATCCACGGAATTCTGGTAAGAGAGACTGGGTGCCACCTGTACTGTCAGCCAGTTTGTAAGCTTGCTCGAGATCAGCAACTGGTGGAAATACCTCAAGCGGTTCGTTTCATACTTGTAAAGGCTTCCATCAGGATCTTCTTTCAGATCGATGCCCATGTTTCCATAATAGGTGATGCTTACGGGGAAGGTCCAGCTATCTGCGGTTTGCTTAAGCAAGGCATACTTGATGGAACCGTCCACGATCGTGCGGTCCTTGGTAAGACCCACTCCCAACATCAGATTCTTGATGGGTACATAGGATACTCCCATGCGGATATTGGATGGAGCAAACAAACCAAACAGGTCAAAATCTCCTTCGGCGTTAACGCGTCCAAATCGGTGCTGGATATCAAATTCGAATGTTCCTTTCACCGGCACCAGAGTGGTCTGGTTGTCGATCAGCCAAACACTTTCAAATGCGTCCTTTACGTATTTGCGAGGCGCTTTTTGAGTTTCATCCTGCATTGCCTCCTGAGTAGAACCGGTCACCTGGAAAACAAGAACCAGCAAACAGGCAAGGAACCATCCCGGGTTCAGGATTTTATTAATTATTGGTTTCATGACTTGTCGTTTTTAGATGGTTAGTTATTAGGCGCTCCGTTTCTGATCCAGTCAAAGACCTTCTGGCGGTCTGCTTTTGAAGGAATGTACTCAGCCATGGATCCGTTGATCTGTTTATAAAGAATACTTTCTTTTGGCACCACCGTATTCACGAAACCTCCACTTTTAATATTCACATAGGATTGCTCCAGATTGTCCAAAAAAGGCTTATGATCTCCTTGTGTGTGGCAGCCATCATCCGTGCCGCATTTGGTCTTAAAAAGTGGTGCTAAATCCAGATTAAAACTTACCGCCTGCGGGGGGCCATCCGGGTCCGTGCCCGGGGTGATCACGTCTTCGTAGCATGAGCTCATGGTCAAAGCCATTCCCATTGCCAGAAGCGCATATTTCAAGATGCTTTTCATTTCTAAAAGTTTTGCGTGAATGGAATCACTTGTTATGGAAATTGGCGTTGCACTCAATTTCTATGATATCTGATACGCTGGTGCTGGTGATACCATAGTCCCTGCAGTTAAACTGGAAGGTCAGCTGAAGACCAAATACCTGATAAGCTGCTGCGGTACCGAATTGAACCCTCTTTTTGGGTATGTACTTCATTTTGGCAGGGATAGATTTGG
>CAYXKO010000093.1:0-7892 GCA_964465435.1 uncultured Saprospiraceae bacterium
CGCGGGGCTAAGATCAAAATTATCGAGGAAAGAATGCGCCTCAAGCAAGAAAAACTAGACGAGCTCAACAAGGTGCGCGAAGGCCTGGAGAAAAAACAGGAAAAATTCAAGATCAGGGAAGAAAAGGACAAACAAAAAGCGGAAGAAAAAAAGCTCCTCAAAAAGGAAGAGCAGAAGATCCGCGAAAAGATCAGTCAGGAGATCCACCAGACCCAGGAGAACCTGGCCGCAGAGCAGGAAAAACTCCTGAAAGCGGCAGAGGAGATCAAACAGGGAAAAACAGGCGTCACCGGGAATGCCGACAGTGGCTCGGAGCCCTCACAGCCCGTACCGGGCCCGACCGAGGAAACCGCTGCCCATGAAGAGGATGCCCCGATCGAGGTGCCCATCGTGGATGCGGGAGCGGCTCAGGAGGGAAGCGTTCCCGATCAGGAGGAGCCCGCAGCGCCGGTTTCGGCGGAGACGGATCCGGAGGACAAGGCCTGATCCGATACCCGGACCCGTTCAAGACATCCGGTTACATCCGAGGCAGCTCAGGTGGGCCTCCCATTTTCCGCTTTTCGTACTTAGCTGTACCAAACCCATAAATTTCGCGCTTGCGGTTTAAAGAATACATTGCACTCATCCGAAAATCCCTCCGCGGAGAGGATTACGACTACACGCAGGAAGACCTGAAGAAGGCCATTGTATTGTTGTCCATTCCCATGATCCTGGAGCTCTCCCTGGAGTCGGTGTTTGCTGTGGTGGACATGTTTTTCGTGAGCAGACTCGAAGACAGCAGCCTGGCGATCGCCACCGTGGGACTGACGGAATCGCTGCTGACCCTCGTCTATACCGTGGGCATCGGGCTCAGTACCGGGGCCACGGCCATCGTGGCCCGTCGCACTGGAGAAAAGGATACAGAAGGGGCTTCCCATTCCGCAGCACAGGCCATTCTGGTCTCGGTCGTCATTTCCCTGGTTCTGACCGTCGCAGGCGTGTTTTATGCACCGGACCTGCTCCGGATGATGGGCGCCAGGGCCGAGGTGGTGGAGCGGGGAGCGGGCTTTGCCCGCATCATGATGGGCAGCAGCAGCCTGATCATATTGCTCTTTCTTATCAACGGAATTTTTCGCGGAGTCGGCAATCCGCTGATCGCCATGAAAAGCCTTTGGCTGGCCAGTTTCCTCAACATCGTGCTTTGCCCCCTGCTCATCTACGGTGCAGGACTGGGGCTGGAGGGAGCGGCCATCGCGACCACCATTGGCCGCTCAACCGGGGTCCTTTATCAACTGTACTGCCTCAAAAAAGGCAGTACGCATATGCGCCTTCGCCTCTCCCATTTCCGCTGGAACAAATCCCTAGTCAGCGATCTGATCGGTCTATCCTGGCCCGCGACCCTGCAGTTTTTCATACAGAGCGGCAGCTGGATCTTTATGGCCTACCTGGTCTCCAGGACAGGGAGCACCGAGGCATCCGCAGGATACCAGATCGCCATCCGAAACATCGTTTTTTTCATCCTGCCTGCCTGGGGACTTTCCAACGCGGCAGCCACGCTCGTGGGTCAAAACCTGGGCGCAAAGGACCCTGAAAGGGCAGAAAAAAGCGTGATCCTGACGTGCTGGTACAACAGCATCTTCATGGCCGTGGTCATGATCCTGTTCCTCATTTTTCCGGAACCCATCATTGCCCTGTTTACAGAGGAGCCGGGCGTTTCGGCCTACGCGGTGCAATCGCTCAGGATCATTGGCGCCGGTTACATCTTTTATGGCATCGGCATGGTCATGATCCAGGCGCTCAACGGTGCCGGGGATACGCGCACGCCCACCTGGATCAACTTTGCTGGTTTCTGGATGGTGCAGATACCGCTTGCCTGGATTCTTGCTTCCTATCTGAACATGGGCCCTACGGGCGTGTTTATCGCGATCCCGGCCGCAGAGTCACTGGTGGCCGTCCTGGCCTGGTATTACTTCCGCCGGGGCCGTTGGAAAGAGGTCCGGGTCTGATCGTCCAGCATTTATTTCCGGCCTCTTTGGGGCAAGATGCTCCGACTTGCGGCCATACCGATAATTCCTTTTATCTTTGCCGCCCTAATTTGGAAAACACGAAAAACGAAGACTTATGCAAAATTTAGTGTACCTGATCCCTGTTTTCGGCATCATCGGCCTGCTGTACATGGCCTATCTGTATACCTGGGTTTCCAGGCAGGATGCCGGAGACGCCAAAATGAAAAGCATCTCCAACCACATCGCCGAAGGCGCCATGGCCTTCCTCAAGGCTGAATACCGCGTCCTCGCCATATTTGTCGTGATCGCCGGTGCCCTGCTGGGTGTCCTGAGCAGCCTGGTGGACACGACCCACTGGTTGATCGTGGTAGCCTTTGTTTTGGGTGCCATTTTCTCGATCACGGCCGGCTTCATCGGCATGAAGATCGCGACCCGCGCCAACGTGCGCACCACCCAGGCTGCCAGAAGCAGCCTGCGCAAGGCCCTGGAGGTTTCCTTCAAAGGCGGCACCGTCATGGGACTTGGAGTGGCCGGATTGGCTGTTCTGGGACTCAGCGGGTTGTTTGCCCTGTTCTTTTTGTATTACATGGACGGCAGCTGGGCGCAGGCCACCATCAAAGGCGTGAGCCGCACTCCGGTCCAGGCCATGAGCATCATCCTGGAAGTTCTGGCAGGATTTTCCGTGGGAGCGGAATCCATTGCACTCTTTGCCCGCGTGGGTGGAGGTATTTACACCAAGGCGGCCGACGTGGGTGCTGACCTCGTAGGAAAGGTAGAAGCCGGAATCCCGGAAGACGACCCCAGAAACCCTGCCACCATCGCAGACAACGTGGGAGATAACGTAGGGGACGTGGCCGGCATGGGCGCGGACCTGTTTGGCTCCTATGTGGCGACCGTCCTGGCTTCCATGGTTCTCGGCAACTACGTGATCCGCGACATGGGAGGGGACATCAGCGCTTCTGATCCCTTTGGCGGCATAGGCCCCATCCTCCTGCCCATCATGCTGGCAGGCGTAGGGATCCTGTTTTCCATCCTGGGTTCCTTCTTTGTAAAGGTCAGCAGCGACGATGCACGCGAGCAACAGGTGCAGTCCGCATTGAACCTGGGCAACTGGAGCTCCATCCTCCTCACAGCCGTGGCCTCCTTCTTCCTGATCCACTGGATGCTGCCTGCGCAGATGAGCATGGACTTCTTTGGAAAAGGACTGGTGACCGTCAGCCCCAACGACGTGTTCTACGCCGTCCTGATCGGTTTGTTCGTGGGAGGAGCCATCTCCTGGCTTACTGAATTATTTACCGGCCTGGGCAAAGGCCCGGTACTCGATATCGTGAGAAAATCCGGAACCGGAGCAGCCACCAACATCATCGGGGGTCTGAGTTCCGGAATGCTGAGCACGGCCGGTCCGGTCTTGTTGTTTGCCGGAGCGATATGGGGTGCCTACAGCCTGGCAGGTTTCTATGGCGTGGCGATCGCAGCTTCTGCCATGATGGCCACCACTGCCATGCAGCTCGCCATCGACGCCTTCGGGCCGATCGCTGACAATGCCGGCGGCATCGCCGAAATGAGCGAACTGCCCAAAGAGGTGCGCACCAAAACCGACATCCTGGATTCCGTGGGCAACACCACTGCAGCCATTGGAAAAGGTTTTGCCATAGCCTCCGCCGCTCTTACCGCCCTGGGACTTTTTGCAGCCTACGTGACCTTCACAGGCATCGACGGCATCAACATATTCAAGGCGGATGCACTCGCCGCCCTTTTTGTGGGAGGCATGATCCCCGTCGTCTTCTCGGCCCTGGCCATGAGGTCTGTGGGCAAAGCCGCCATGGACATGGTCAACGAGGTAAGACGCCAGTTCAGGGAGATCCCCGGCATCATGGAAGGCACCGGCCAACCTGAATATGGCAAGTGCGTGGAGATCTCCACCCGTGCCGCATTGCGCGAGATGATGCTGCCCGGCCTGATCACCATTGCCATGCCGATCCTGATCGGTTTCGTCATGGGGCCCGAAGCCCTGGGCGCTTACATGGCGGGTGTCTGCGTAAGCGGAGTGCTCTGGGCCATCTTCCAGAACAACGCGGGAGGCGCCTGGGACAATGCCAAAAAATCCTTTGAGGCGGGTGTCGTGATCGACGGCCAGACCTTTTACAAGGGTTCAGAACCACACAAAGCCGCAGTCATCGGAGATACGGTGGGAGATCCCTTCAAGGACACTTCCGGTCCGTCCATGAACATCCTCATCAAGCTGACCTGTCTCGTGGGTCTTACCATCGCCCCCATCCTGGGAGAAATATATGGCGAAGGACACAGTGCCAGGCCGGAGCCAAAGAAAATGGAACTGGGTTTGAATCAAAAATCCATCGACACAAATACAAAAGAGTTTGATCGCATCAAGTGATCCCTTTTCAAAATATCTTTTAAAAAAGGCTCCGTTTCCGGGGCCTTTTTTTTACCCCTGAATATGCAATTGCGTTTGAAAAAATGCTTGTTGAATAAATGGGTTTGTCACCTACCTAGCCTGTAAATAGAATTGGGGCCAAAAGAAGACCTTAGATCGGGATATCGCATCAAATTAAAGTAAAACCTGTTTTAATACAGGCCCTTCCGGGAGAAAAATCATGGATTGACCATGCCGAGAATTTCGTCCAGATACTGTCGCGTATTCGACAACCTGGGTACCTTCTGCTGAGACCCGACCTTGTTTCTCATCCGGAGCCAGTTCATGAATGTGCCTTCGGGCACGGCGGTCAGCTTCAGGGATTCCAGTGCCAGGCTTTTAAAGCGCTTGGCCTCGTAATCTGAATTCACGCGCTGCAAGGCCAGGTCCAGGTCCTGACTGAAGGCGTTGAGATCGGCCGGAGGGACTTCGAATTCCACCAGCCATTCGTGACCTCCTTTGGAACTGGTCTCCAGAAATACAGGCGCCACGGTATACTCCTTCATGATCGCTTGGTGCGTCCGGCAGGTCTCGGCAATGGCCTGATCGGTATTGGCGACCATCACCTCCTCTCCAAAGACGTTGATGAACTGCTTGATCCTGCCCGTGATCTGAATCCTGTAAGGATTGAGGGAAGTAAACATGATGGTGTCGCCGATCTTGTAGCGGTACAGGCCGGCGTTGGTGGTGATGATCAGCGCATAGTTTTTGCCAAGCTCGACCTCGTGGAGGAGCAGGGTTTTGGGCTGGTCGGAATCCCATTCACTCATGGGCAGGAACTCGTAGAAAACGCCATTGTCGAGCAATAGGAGCATGTCCTCTTGTCCAAAGGCGTATTGCACCCCAAAATAACCCTCGCTGGCGTTATAGGTCTCCAGGTATTGGGTGGCGGGGTCCGGAAAATATTGCTGAAAGGGTTTGCGATAGGGTACAAAACTGACCGCTCCGTGTACAAAGACCTGAAAATTGGGCCAGACCTCATTCAAATTGGATTTTCCGGTCAGGTCCAGGACCTTGTTGAACAGGACCATGGCCCAGGTGGGTGTACCGGCCACCATCCGCACGTCCTGCCTGCTGCAGATCTCAGCGATGCGGTCCAGTTTTTCCTCGAAATTTTCCATCAGATTAGTCTTCAGGTCCGGACTGATCGCGATCTGGGCATATCGGGGCAATCCCGACATCATGACCGCGGATACATCGCCCACAGTACTGCCCGGAAACTCCGGAAGATCCTTGCGGAGACTTCCTGCCAGGATGATGGACTTCCCCATGACAATGGACGGATTTTTCAGATTGGCATAAATACGTGCCATCAGGCGAAATCCTCCCCGGGTGTGACAATGCTGGCGGTTTTCGGGGGTCACGGGAATGTACTTGCTCTTGTCCGAAGTGGTGCCGGAGGACTTGGCGTAGTGGAAGATGCGTCCGGGCCACAGCACATCCCGCTCTCCGCGCATCATGGAAAAAATATCATCCTTGATGTCGTCGTATTCCACGATGGGTGTGCAGGCCTGCCAGTCCTTGCCCGATCTTACCTGACCGAATCTATACCGCTTGCCCCAGCGCGTTTCCTGAGCCCTATTCAGCGTTTGGAGAAGCTCCTTCTCCTGCGTGCCATAGGGGTCACTGATGAACCTATGTATTTGGTTATCATGCATTTTAAGACTGAAAGCCCATATTGCATTGATCAGTTTGTTCATATGTGTTCTGCCATCTGACAGCCCAAAAATAGACAAAAACCAATATCAGGGGCTATACCGTCTGAGATCAGCGTGGAATGGCCAGCTCGTAGGACCTGGAATCCTTGTTGGGCAGGCTGGTTTTCAGCAACCAGGGATTGAACAGTTTCAGCTGGCGGTAGGTGATCTGATTCTGGTGGGCAAAGTCAGCCAGGCTGCTGATGGTGGTGTCCACGACGATCCTATCCACCTGGTCAAGGGGCTTGTACAGGTCATCCGGCTTGAGGTAATAACCAAATTTTTCCGGCTCTGACATGATCTCCCGGATGGCGATGATCCGGAATAAATAGCGGTTGGTCTCCTCGCTCAGGTTGAGGTCAAAAAAATTATTCTCCTTTTGCTCTTCCATGGTTTTGGCAAGGGCGGTCGGGCCCATGTTGTAGGCGGCAGCGGCCAGGATCCAGGATCCAAATCTTGATTTCAGCTTTTTGAGGTATCCGGCAGCCGCCAGGGTGGATTTCTCAAAATGGTTGCGCTCATCGACAAATTCATTTACCTCCAGGCCAAGCTCCGTGGCTGCGGCATCCCGAAACTGCCAGATGCCGCGCGCTCCGGCGGATGAGGTGGCATAGCGAAAGGAACTTTCTGCAATGGCCAGATACTTGAAATCCTCCGGTACGCCCTGCTCCCGGAAAGTTTTTTGAATAAAGGGAAAATACCTTCCTGCAAGTTTCATATGAAGGACCATCGAGGAATGCTGGTAGCTGTTCAGCAAAAGCTCCCGCTCCAGGCGCTCCACGATGTCAAAATAATCCACCGGGATCGGCTCACCGGCAAACTCGAGCTGCCTGGAGATCTTGATGGGGAATATCTTCTGGGGTAGCGGATCAAAGAGATGATCAAATGGCTTTACAAATGCGATGAGCAGCGAAAGCAAGGCGATCAAGGCCAATCCGGGAATTAATTTATTCAGCTTGTTCATAATTTGGACCTGTTTGCAAAATTACCAAGAAAACCACTCTTCCGGTTCTATATGATCAGAACGGGAAAAGCAAAAACCCTATGCCGATCACCGGGTCTCAGGACCAGACCGCCTGCACCGGTCAACTGACTATTGCAACTTTCGGATCAGGACCAGATTGAAGTGCCCGATCTTCCAGGCATCCTGCTCCTGCACCAGGTGGAAGTCGCGCGGGATCACGATGCACTCCTTGCCGTCCAGAAGGTAACGCAGGCGCAGGGTGCCGGTGGAAGGATCTGCAGGCTCCCTGCCTTTTTGCCAAAGTTCCGGCTTGTTCATGCGGATGCTGTCCATGATCTGCAGCGGGACCCATTTTTTATCCGCTCCCACCCAGGCAATGTCGCGTTCGTCCTCGGTGATGTAAAAACTTCCGGTCCTGCGGCTGTATTCGAAGTCGTGGTGAGGCGGGCAGTTGAGTTCGCGCACCTCGTATCCGTCGAGCTCAAACACAAAATCGCCGCGGTCCTTTCCGTCATAACGGATCTCCTTCAGGTCAGTTGACTCCGCTGCGGCGGGCGTAAATACGCGGGATAAAAGTTTGGCGGCCTGCTCGTATTCCTTCGATTGCGAAATGCTTTCCTGAAAGGCCTTGTCGGGCAGTCGCGCGATCCAGGATTGCATGGATCTTCTCTCAGCCAAAAATGCCAGGATGTCCTGGGCCCTGACCCTGTCTTCATCAGATGCGGCTTGTCCCGATTTCCAGTTTCCGGCCTCGTCCAGCCAGTTCTTTTCCGAGGCCAGTTTCATCATCTGACGATCCTGGCTTCTCACAG
>CAYXKO010000094.1:0-7889 GCA_964465435.1 uncultured Saprospiraceae bacterium
TCCTTCATTTCAATTTGACAAAAAGAGAGTGATCAGTTCCACGGAAGCTCTTTCCCTGGGAGAGATACCCAAAACGCTCTGCATCGTAGGCGCCGGTGTGATCGGCCTGGAGCTGGGTTCCGTCTTCGCGCGTCTGGGTACTCAGGTGGATGTGATTGAATACATGGACCGCATCCTGCCGGGTATGGACCTGGATTGCGCACAAACCCTCCAGAAGTCGCTCAGCGGATTGGGCATCCGTTTCCATTTGTCCAGATCCGTTAAGTCGGTGATTCCCCATGAAACACACGCAGCAGTGGATTTTTCAGGCCCGGATGGCAAGGACCCGGAAACACTTAAGGCGGACTATTGCCTCGTGTGCATTGGCCGCAAGCCCTACACCGAAGGACTCAGACCTGAGGCAGCCGGGATCCGCCTCGACGAGCGGGGCAGGATCGTCGTGGACGAATATCTGCGCACCGACAGCCCCCATATTTTTGCCATAGGAGACGTCATCAGAGGTGCCATGCTGGCCCATAAGGCGGAAGAGGAAGGAGTCTTTGTCGCGGAGGTTCTGGCGGGTCAAAAGCCCCATATCCACTATGACCTCATCCCGAATGTCGTGTATACCTGGCCCGAACTTGCCTCTGTGGGTGCGACCGAGGATCAATTGAAAGAAAAAGGGATTGCCTACAAGGTCGGGAAATTTCCTTACAAAGCCCTGGGAAGGGCCCGTGCCAGCATGGATCTGGACGGCATGGTCAAAATACTGGCCGATGAAAAGACCGACCGCTTATTGGGTGTGCACATCGTGGGAGCCAGGGCCGCTGACCTGATCATGGAAGGCGTGGCTTTGATGGAGTTTGGAGCTTCTGCCGAGGACATGGCCCGGATCTGTCATCCGCATCCTACTTATTCGGAAGCGGTCCGCGAAGCTGCCCTGCAGGCAACCGCCAACCGCGCCATTCACAGCTGATTTACGAGGGCGGGCACCCTTCCCGAGTAGGCGATCTCAGTGCTGTGCAATGCTTCAAACCGGTATCCGTATGAGCTGTAATGCTCCAGGGTTTTGGGAAGGACGTACTTCAGCTTTTCAAAAGTCTTAATGGAGTCGTGCAATACCACGATGGAGCCTTCCCTTGCATTTCTGAGTATGTTGTTCAGACAGTCCTCCGGGCTCAGATCGGGATCGAAATCTCCGCTCAATACGTCCCACATGACGATCTGGTAGTGATGCTTGAGGAATTTGACCTGCGAGGGCCTGAGGCGCCCGTAAGGAGGCCGGAACAGCTTGCTGTGGCAAAGTCTGGCAGCCTTGCGGATATCCAGTATGTAGTCCAGGTTGTTGGTGGACCAGCCGGAGAGATGGTGATGTGTGTGACTTCCGACGGCATGTCCCTCTTCTTCAATTCTCCTGAAGATGGCAGGATTGCGTTCTACGTTCTCCCCCACGCAAAAAAAACTTGCCTTTGCGTCAAAGGCTGCCAGGGTATCCAGCACCCAGGGTGTGACCTCGGGTATGGGTCCGTCGTCAAAGGTCAGGAAAATCTTGCGGTCCCGCGTATCGACCCGCCAGATCAGATCCGGGAATATGTCCTGAAGAAACCTGGGGGTGAAGCTGAGATACATGGGTTAGGTTGCCGGAGGATTAATTATTTTTACGCCTTTAAGCGAATTTAACACAAAGCTAAGCCCCGCCTTGTTGCATGCTGTTAATTCCTGCATAATAGTTTACTAATCAAAAAATAACCCTCACTGCCGATGAGTTCTGTCAGAGTCAGATTTGCTCCATCCCCGACCGGGGCCCTGCACATAGGCGGGATCCGTACGGCCCTGTACAATTACCTTTTTGCACGCCAGCAGGGAGGGACTTTTATTGTCAGGGTGGAAGATACCGATCAGGCCCGGTTTGTGCCGGGTGCGGAAAACTATATTCTCCGGTCTCTGGAATGGATCGGACTGATCCCCGACGAAGGACCCGAGCAGGGAGGGTCTTTCGGACCATACCGGCAGTCTGAGCGCAAGGAAATCTACATGGATTATGCCAGGCGCCTGGTGGAGGCAGGTCGGGCCTATTACGCCTTCGATACACCGGAAGAGCTGGAAGCCATGCGTCAGCGCCTGGCATCTCCTGAGAATCCCATGCCCAGGTATGACTTCCATTCCCGGCTCAGCATGAAGAACAGCCTGACCCTGACTCCGGAGGAAGTGGCCGGTTTGCGGGCCCAGGGAACTCCCGAGGTGATCCGGCTCAAGGTGCCCGAAGGGGAAAAAGTGAAAATCACCGACCTCATTCGCGGAGAGGTGGAATTTGCCACCCAGGAGCTGGATGACAAGGTCCTGATGAAATCTGACGGCATGCCCACCTACCATATGGCCAATGTGATCGACGACAGACTGATGAAGATCAGCCATGTGATCCGCGGGGAGGAGTGGCTGAGCAGTACAGCACACCACGTGTTGCTCTATCGTTATTTTGGCTGGGAGGATGAAATGCCCCGATTTGCCCACCTGCCCCTGATCCTCAAACCGGAGGGCAATGGAAAGTTGTCCAAAAGGGACGGTGCCAAATTTGGATTCCCGGTTTTTCCGATGGACTGGAAACCCGAGGAAGGCGAGCACTTTGAAGGATTCCGCGAGGCCGGTTTCCTTCCCCAGGCTCTGATCAATTTCCTGGTCATGCTGGGCTGGAATCCGGGCACGGAGCAGGAAGTATTCACGCTTGAAGAATTGATAGGAGCCTTTTCAATAGGCAAAATTGTAAAATCCGGCGCCCGCTTTGATTACGCGAAGGCAAAGTGGTTCAATGCACACTACATTCAGAATCTGGACAGGGGAGAGGGCATTCAGTTGGTTCAGCAGGAATTTGAAAAAAAGAATGCGACGATATCTCCGAGGCAGGCTGCCGATGTTTTCGACATGTACCGCGAGCGCATTTCCCTGCTGCCGGAATTTTATTCCTCTGGTCTTTTTGTGGTGCGGGCTCCCGCCTCAGTGGATGAGGACTTCCGGAACAAGAAGTGGAAGACAGAGTGGGGTGCTGCATTTCACCAGCTGGCGGATCAGTTGGCTTCCATCGATCCGTTTGATAAGGAAACGCTGGAGCCGGTCTTTAAAAATTTTATGCAGGTCCATGGTTTGAAGATGGGAGAATTTCTGCCTTCCATACGCGTTATGGTTTCAGGCACGCCCATGGGGCCTGACGTATATCTCATGTTGCAATCCATTGGAGCTTCTGAAACCGCATCGAGGATCAGAAGCGGCCTGGAAAGGCTGGGATGAGTTCGATTGATAAAACAGAAATAAAAAAATCAAGATGAAGATCAAGTTTTGTGGCGCTGCAGGCGAAGTGACTGGGAGCAGTCATCTGATCACCCTGGACGACGGATTTACCATTTTGCTGGATTGCGGCCTTTTTCAGGGAGAGGTGAAACATTCGGATGAAATGAATGCCGACTGGTTGTTTGATCCCCGGGAGATCGACCTGATGATCCTCTCCCATGCGCACATAGACCATTCCGGACGCATCCCCAAGCTGGTCAAGGATGGATTCAAGGGGGACATATACTGTACCCATGCAACCCGTGACCTGTCTTCCATCATGCTGATGGATGCCGCCCACATTCAGGAAAAGGACGTGGAATATTACAACCTGAAGCTCGAAGACAAAAAGCGCAAGAACAATGGATACAAAGGATCCAGGCGCGACCCCCTTTTTAATTCCAAGGACGTGGTCAAGGCCATGGAATCTTTTATCGGTCTGAACTACGACCGCCTTGTCGAGGTAGCGCCCGGGGTTCATCTGATTTTTACGGACGCCGGTCACATTCTCGGATCCTCCAGCGTCAACCTGAGGATCAAGCGGGGTGGCGACGACCTGAGATTTGCATTTACCGGAGACATCGGACGTCCTGGCAGGCCCATTTTATTGGATCCTCACCCGATGATCCCCTCTGATGTAGTCATTTCAGAGTCGACCTATGGAGATCGGGATCACATTGAAAAACCCATGGAGAAACAAAGGTTTCTGGAAATAATTCAGGAGACCTGCGTCAACAAAAAAGGCAAGGTCATCATACCGGCTTTCAGCCTGGGCCGCACCCAGGAGCTGGTTTACCTGCTGGATCAGATAGAGCACGAAGGCCTGTTGCCCGATATTCCGGTCTACGTGGACAGTCCCCTGGCGGTCAATGCCACGGAAGTGTTCAGGGCTCATCCGGAATGTTTTGATTTTGAATTGCATCAGTACATTTTGAAAAATCCGGATCCGTTCGGGTTTAACCGTCTTTATTACATCCACGACGTGGAAGAATCCAAAAAACTGAATGACTCCAAGGAACCCTGCATCATCATTTCTGCTGCGGGGATGGTCAATGCAGGAAGGATCAAGCACCACGTCTTCAACAATGTGGACAAATCACAAAACACCATCCTGTTTGTGGGTTATTGTTCACCCGGGACTCCCGGAGCCTTGCTTCGGGAAGGAGCAGAATACATCAAGATGTTCGGCACGATCAAGAACGTCAATGCTAAGATTGAAATCATGGATTCGTTTTCCGCCCACGGGGACAGAATGGAAATGCTTAACTTTTTGCAGAATCAGAAAAACACCTCTGCCAAAAACTTCCTGGTGCACGGAGACAAGGAATCCAGGGAAGCATTTAAAATTCTTTTGGAAGGAAACGGCTTCAATGAGGTTTTCCTGCCTGAGTTGGGTGAAGTGGTCAAAATATAGGTTCTTCCGGATCCTGACACCGGTTCCGCTGTCCGACTACTGTCCGATGTATCGCACAGGGTCTTCGGGTTTTTTGCCCTTCCATATTTCAAAATGAAGTTCGTGCTCGCCGTCACCGGCAGGGCGGCAGGTGCCAATATGGTTTCCGGCCAATATTTTCTCACCCGGTTTTACCAGTACCTGCCTCAGGTTTGAATAGACCATGTAGAGGTCCGATTGCTTGGTCATCACAATGTAGCTGCCGTTGGGCATTTCCCTGATCTGCACGACTTCGGCATCCCTGGCTGCTGAAACGAACTGGTTTTTGGAGCGTATGTCCACCCCGTTGTTCTTAATTCGTAAATTCTTGTTGTTTGGATCCGACTGGGTGCCAAAGCGGGTGATGACCAGTCCGTCGTTGAGGGGAAAGGTCCAGCCTGCAGACTTCGATTGTATGTTCTCGGGTCCGGTGGCTTTACCGGGTGGATTGGCCACGATCCCGCTGCTGATGATGGATTCCAGTTTTTTCATTTCAGACTCGTAATGCCTGATCTGATTGAGGTAGTCCTTTTGCTTCTCTTCTGAAGAACTGACGAGTTTCCTTTGTTCCTCAAGGTCTTTTTGCAGTTTCAGGATCTCGCTGTCCTTGGACTCAAGCAGGTTTTTTTGTTCCTGGATTCTTCTTTCGATTTCCTTTCTCCTCTCCAGCACGCTCTGTTGGGATTTCCGGAATTCCTCGTATTTTCTTTTCCTTTCTCTGTTGAGCTGTTCCGTCCAGACCTGATGCAAAACGAACGGTTGCAGGTCGGATGCGCCACTGATTCCAAGGGAGGGAATTACGGATTGCTGATACATCCATTTTTTTCTGAGAATGGCGTAGTACTCTTCCTTGAGTCGCTCCAGTTTCTCCAGGCTTTCCCGATGCTCCAGCTGGAGCGTTTCCAGTTCCTTGCGCAGGTCCTCCAGGTCGCGGTTGATGCTGCTGAGCAGCTCGGTTCGGACGGCTACCTGTTTTTGCAGGATCTGTATGTTCTTCCAGGCTGAGGCCTGATCGCTCAGACTCTTGCGCAGGATCTCCTCGGTGCGGCCAAGCTGTTTTTTGAGCAGGTTCTTTCGTTCCTGGGAGGCCTGATTCTGGCCGGTCAGAACGACCATTGCACACAGCAAAAGGAATGAGGTGCAGGCAAGCTTGCGCAATTTTTTCAGGGCCATCACGCTCATAGCATTTTATCGCGCGTGTAATGGGATGGAATGTGCAACTTGAAGGCGGGATGCGGGTCCTGCTTGATTTCAGACCAGTTCAGACGCATGGAAAAAAAATCATCCGCCTGTCTGTAGCTCAGTTGCCACTGGTGGGGGATGGTTTTGTCATCAAGGGATGAATAAGCATTTACCTTTGCCTGAAACAAAACGCCCTGACCGTTAAATTCAGTCATCACGGGATTGAGGTCCCTGGCTCCAAATGCACTGTTCCAATGCAGGCCCATCGTATCAGAAGTCAGGTTTAGCTGACCTTCATTTCCTTTTTCCAGCCTGTAGTCAAACACAGCGGGCAGGCAGCTGCCTCTGACCAGCAGGGACTGCAGACAATCGAAACTTCCGGCGCTGGTGTATTTGGATGCCCATTGGTCCACGGATGCCCGGTCCCAGATGTGGTTGATCCTGTCCACGATGGTGACGCTGTCCGTCCCGATCTGAAGTCTGGAAACCTCAAACCCGAATTTGCGCACCGCGATCTGGATCATGCTGTCTTTTTTCCAGATGAGCTGCAACTGCACGGACCCTGAATAATCCGGATGGTCTATGTCCGCAGAACCTTTAAACAGCAGGGCCTGCCATTCGCCATCCAGCCTGGTCCTGGAGATCAGAGACTCCATGTCCGTCATTTTGGCCGTATTGTTTTCTGCGGTCCCTTTCCTGGAGATCGAGCAGGAAGCCAAAATGCACAGTTGAAGCGTGCAAAAAGTCAATATCAAATGGCGGTTGATCATCAGTCCAGCTTCAGTTTTTCGGGATTGAATGCAGCAGGGTCTTCGGCCAGGGCCTTAGCCTCTGCGGTGAGTTTTTGCACCTGGTCCTGATCTCCCAGCTTGTGGTAAATTTTCAGGGCCAGCAAATAACCATCCGTTGATTTTCCAAGTGGATGGGAGAGACATTCAGCGATGTTTTTGGCAGCCTCCTCGTATTTGCCCCGCATCATCAGGACTTCCGCCATGATTCTTCTGGAGTGATAATCGGGCAGACTGCTTTTTTTCAGATCTTCAAGCTCGCCGGGTTCATAAGCCTGGCCTGTCTTCGCGTAGTGTAAAAGCTTTTCCGCTCTGACATAATCCATGGCACTTGGAATTCCCAGCGCAAGGTCCCAGTTTTGTTTTGAGCCGGACTGATCGTTCAGGGCATACTGGATTCTGGCAAGCAGGGTCAATCCGCTCGCCCTGCGTACATCCTGTTTGCGGGCCATGATCAGGTACTGATTGATCTGATTTTTTGCCTCCTCGTATTTCCCTGTGCGGTACAGGGCTTCTGCGAGGGCGTAATAGGGATAGGGCTGATTGGGATAGAGTTCGAGTACCTGATTTGCGTAGAGCTGCAGGCTGTTCCAGTGATTGATATGGTACAGTGAAAACAAAAGATGGTCCCAAACGGTATAAGGCACCTGCCCCAGGCTGCAGGATTTTTTATAGTGCCCTGCAGCAATGAACAATTGATTGGTTTGGTAAAAGATGTCTCCCAGCAGTGCCTGTGGTTTTGGATCGCCCGGATAGACCTCTGCCAGTAGCGTTGCTTTTTGGACCAGCAATCCGGTCTTCCCGGCAGGGTCGTTTTCTCCCAGACTTTGGGTGGAAGGGATCAGGGATTGAATTCCCTGGTCCAGGGACCATTCGCGGGACCTGATTTTTTGTTCAAATTGCCTGAATTCGGTCGTGGAACTTTCGACAGGTTCTGCAGGGCGCACCAGGGGATGGTCGGGCAGTACTGCCTTCAGTCGATCCAGGGTTTGTTGGTATTCATTTGTTTTGCCCAGCTTTTGATAGATACCCGCGAGGGCAGCGTAGAGTTCTCCATGTCTGGGATAATCCCGGATGGATTCGTTGAGCGACTCGACGGCTTGTTTGGTTTTGTTTTGCAGCAGGAGCAGATCGACTTTCCTGAGGATCAGCGCGGGCACCGGTCCGAATACACCGTGAGCGCGGTC
>CAYXKO010000095.1:0-7813 GCA_964465435.1 uncultured Saprospiraceae bacterium
CTGGGTGGAGCCCGATGTCACCGATGCCTGCGGAAACGTTTCGATCCATTCAGCATACAGGCCCGGAGTTGTCTTGAGTACGGGCATCACACGGGTGGAATATACGGCAACCGACGATTGTGGAAATGTTGCACAATGCAGTTTTCAGATCACGGTGACAGACCAGTGCTGCAGCGTGCCGCCTGTGATCGTTTGCCCGGCCGATGTGACCACGTGTCCCGGAAGTCAGACAGGACCGGAATTCATGGGTACAGCCCAGGCAGAGGCGGGATCTGCTTTATGCGAAGAACCCATCATTAGCTACAGGGACGAAATTAGCCAGTCCGGAAGCTGCCCGGGAGAAATTACGATACGCAGGATCTGGAAAGCGTCAGACCCGCAAATACCCGGCCTGTTCTCCGAGTGTGTTCAAACCATCGAGCTCAGGGATCTGGAATCGCCCACGATCAGCGGCCTCCCGCTGGATATGCAGATCAATGCAAAGGGTGCCTGCGAAGTGGAGGTCAATTGGATGGAACCTTCTGCCTCGGATGACTGCGGCATAATGTCCTTCACCTCCAACTATCCATCAGGAACCCGTTTTGGATCCGGCGTTTATGTGATCACCTATACCGCCAGAGACATTTGCGGAAAGGAAGCAGAAGGAAGTTTTGTGGTCACAGTCACCAATACGGAGATCGGTGTGGTATGCCCGTCCGATACCATTATCTACCGGACCAACCCATACCAGAATGGCGCCATCGCAGAATGGCAATTGCCAGGTGTCCATTATTGCCAACCCTGTAAACAGACCATCCCAGGTTTCATCTATATGGGCGAGTTCAATGGCAACCGCTATTTCTGCTCCCTGGGTCCTGAGACCTGGGATCGGGCCAAGCTGATCTCTGAATTGAATGGAGGAAAACTGGCCATCATCAACGATCATTACGAAAATCAGTTTGTCGCAAGCAGACTCAACGGCCAGACAGCATGGATCGGCGGTACAGACAGGCGAACCGAAGGGAGATTTGAATGGATTGACAACAGCCCGTTCAGCTATACCAACTGGCTACCGGGGCAGCCCAACGCCACAGGCGCCAATCACGATTACATTGAAATGTTTCCCGATGGTAGCTGGAATGACCAGGATGGTGCAGAATACAGGGAATATGTGATGGAAATACCCTGTTACGAACTCCGTCAAATATCAGGTCCCAAACGTGGCGAGCTTGCGTATTGCGGAACACACCAGATCAGTTATGTGGCATCGAGAAATGGACAATCCGACACCTGTACTTTCAACCTGATCATCAATTGCGATACGCTTACTCAGTATTGCAAAACGAAAGCGCAAAACAGCAACATCCTCTGGATACAGAAAGTGGAATTCTCAGATATCAACATGAATACCGGCAACAACGGCGGTTATGGATATTTTGATGAACCCTGTGGAAACATAAAAGCAGGAGAGACCTACAGAATGTGCCTGACTCCAGGTTTCAGGACCTTCCCTCAAAATGTCTACTGGAAAGTCTGGATAGACTACAATGCAGACGGCGTGTTTCACAATGGCACCGAAATGGTGACCTATGGATTTGGCAATACCACCATGTGTGCAGAGATAGCTATGCCTGCAGGATTTGTCAGAAAGCAGGCGAGAATGAGGGTGGCAATGTCCTATGGATCCTATCCGGCAGGTCCATGTACGCAGATACTCTATGGGGAGGTTGAAGACTATTGTGTAAATCTCATACCGCATACGGGCATTGCCGATCCGGACCTCGGTTTGCAAAAGCTCAATCCTGCCGTTCTCCAATGCGATCCGCCCTGCCAGGAGCAGTCAAATGCATCCGCTAAGATGGATCCGAGGATCGGTCAGGATGTTTCAGATGCAGAATTTGAAATCCTTCCCAATCCGGCCAATCAGGATCTGTCGATCCAGTTTGTGAGGGGGGCCGCAGAATCATTTACGGTATTCAATTCTTCAGGTAAACAGGTCTGGCATAGTTCCATTGACGGACACCGATCCCTCCAACTGGATGTTTCATCCTGGAACGACGGGGTCTACCATATCCTGGTGTATTATTCAGAGGGAATTCAAATCAGCAAAAGATTTGTGGTTCAGCACTGATCAAAGATAAAAGGTATGAAAAGAGGATTAGCCTCTCCCGGTAAAGTTCCGAGGAGGCTTTTCTTTTTAAGGCTTGTTGGTTTATGGGTTTCAAATTGGAAAAAAGAAATTGCTGCATTATTCCTCAATGACCGATTGCCACTATCTGATATTATTTCATAGTGCCATACTCAATGCAGCAACGCCTGCTCAAATACCAGGAGAATAAATGACCCGGGTAATTCCGACCACCTGCAAAATGCACTGACAGATCGTTACCCTGTCAAAATGATGACCATGCCAAAGCCTCAAATTCAATTGAACAAGGGTCGATTCATTAATAAACCATCCGTTATGTCAATTAATTAATCCATTAAGAGGCAATCACTGAACCGGTTGATCGATCAATGAATGGGGCAATCCCATGGGCCGTGCCAAATCCTGCCGAAAAAAAAATCCCAAACATTCCAGGCCATGTTTTCCAAAGAAAAAGCACAAGAAAATATTGAATAGGATCTTAACCGATCAGCTATTATTGAATCTACCTATTCCAAAGATCCAATAGTATCTCATAATTGAGGTGAGATCAGGCTGCAGGAGAATCACCACAATCCCATATTTTATTCACCATCCATGAATATCAAAAGGATGATGTATGCGCACTGTTCATTTCCTTCTTCCAAACCAGAGGGATGTTTAAGTCATCCATTGCGATTCTGAAATCACTTACCATGCGAAGGATAGTTTCTCCTCGATTGGAAATAATGAATGGAAAAACATTTTGAATGCGGTAATCCTACCTCCAAAAAAAAAATCCCCTTCCGTTGCCGAAAGGGGACCCAATCTTAAATATAACCCTAATTATTTATCTGATAGCGTTAATTCCTTTTCCAATATCAAATCCCTGCCTTTCACCTGCATTGATGCTAAATCTGTAATGGATACCCCCGAGCAAGGAAGAAGAAGAGACTTCGCTGAGCATGTGTTCAAATGACCTGAAAGACCTGGGACTTCCGTCGATGTCTTTTCTGTATTCATAGGTGCGGTCCGTGAATGCATAATTATGTCCAAACAGGTTGCCCATCACTTCTGCTGCTGTAGCTGCCAGGGCTGACTGATCGCAGGAATATTCCGGCGTGGCATTGGGAACGATCAGCGGCAAAAAGTTGGGATCGATGTTTTCGCGGATGTAAGTTTCGGGCCTTACCGTAAGGTAGGTGTACTTGGTCTTCCAGGACATTACAGTAGCGTCGTGAAGACCAATTCCCAACTTCATAAAAGAGTAAGCTGCGAATCCGAGGTCCTTTTGTTCTTTCATCAGGATCTGACCCAGTATGGACAGCATGTGCCCTGCAGGAGAAATGCTGCGCTCCTGCACATCATTCCAGAATTTAACGATGGTTACATCTTCCTTGGAAAGATTTTCAACGCGGTTGCGCACTTCCACGGCATTGGTATACCAAACAGAATTTTTGTCCTTTGAAAATCCTGGAGGAACCAGGGTCTCAGTCCGAACCTGATTGTAGTTGATAAACGTTCTCACCTGTCCCCAATTGGGCTGCAGGGGTCTTTTCAGATTTGTATTGGGCGACCATACACCCTGTCCGTTAGGGACGGAATAACTTTCAGGATAATTATTCAGCGAACAATCTTCCTGTCCGTCTGTCTGAGAATATTTGTAGATGGCTTCCGCATGTGTTTTACCATAGCGGATTGAGTTCTGTATGGTTGATGCATCCAAGCCCTGGCTCAGTTTTTCCAAATTGCCCCTGTAGAATTTCTCGATGGCATCCCAACCCGCCTGAGGCGTGTTTTTATAGAACTTGCTGATCATATGGTACATGGCCTCGTTCAGCGCTATGCCCCAATCTATGTCACTGCTGGCAACACCAGGGACGCTGCCATTGGAGAAACCATTCAGCTTTCCCTGCATGGATCTGTATTTTTCCATTCCGGGCACGAGTAACTCGTACATTCCCAGTCCCAGATAGGCATAAGTCCTTGCCGCAACCGGAGAAGTATATCCGGGTGTTTCCTTTGTCAGATCGAAGGCAAGCTCCATCCACTTTACAGAAAGTTCAGGAGAGGATTCATTCAAAGCCTTGACTAAAACCGGGCTAACCACCGTTTCATCCTTAACACAGGAGGTAGAGAAAATTACCAGCGCGGCTAAAACCGCCATAACTAATTTTCTGGATGTTAATTGAAACTGCATCATGTCTTTAGATTTTATAGTTTTCAAAAAAAATATCTAAAAATAAGGCCTATGGGGTTGGGCCTTAACAACATGATTGCAACACTCTAAGATCCGACAGGATCGAAGAGCAAAGGGAAGAATACGCCACAAATATAATGCACTCCTTTCGAAAAAATGAACTTTCCCTTGTGTTTTTTTTAAAAAATCAGGGTAAACCCTGAGAAAAACGCATGAATATGGCTAAAATCTATAATTTATTATCAATTTGATAATCTGCTAATTACAAATTAAATAAATAAATATTTATTTAATTTTAATATTTTATCCCCTTGCTTTACAGATGATTAGTCGATATTCCTTCACTCTTGCACCAACAGGAAAAATTTTACAGAAGCGTAACCAGATTGAGTATTGGCTATGATGTCTATATCCACGATCTGCGGACCTGACTTATCTTTTGAATCGTATCGTATCTTCAAGGGAACCCTTGCACCCGGCGGTATGGGCAGACGCGTAAAGTCGAGCGTAGTGCATTCGCAGGCTGTCATCTGATCGATGACCAGTGGCACCGAACCTATATTGGCAAAGAAAATCTCCTTCTCCAAAACAGTGCCTTTCCTTATCGCCCCAAACTGGTAGGCACTGGAGTCAAAGCGGATCACGGCAAATCCCTGGGTGTCCTGTACCTGCAATTGCTTTTCCGGACTCAAGCGCCCTGAATCTGAGGAAGCCGATCCTACAGATGCCGGATTCACCGACAGCTTTGAGGCATGGCAGGACAATTGAGTGAAGGCCAGGCATATGACCCAAAACGCGATTATTTGATGGCCGGAAAATTGAATCATAGCGTATCTAACCCCGGGAAACAAGATGAGGTTTATAAAGAAGTCCTGAAGAAATCAATTTCTTTCCGTGTTTGCAGTGTGACCCGGACCTCGGACCGAATAAAAGGACTACTTTTTATTGTTACCTTTTTCTTCTTTAACTTCTTTGATCGCCTTATCAGGCGGATTTTCAGTTCCACCCGTTTTTTTCTTGTAGTCTTTATTGAGCACTTCCTTTTTTACCTCAATGGTGGTAGGTCCTTCCAGGATCTTAAATTCTGTACGGCGGTTGAAGCGATGCTCCTCATCCGAGCATTCCTCCCCGTTGGTACAATGGTTGAGAATCCTCGTTTCTCCATATCCCTTGGCCTTGATGCGCTTGCCTTCTATTCCCTTATTTACCAGCCATCTTCTGGCGGAATTGGCACGACGCTCGGAAAGTTTCATGTTATAATCGTCATCTCCGCGGCTGTCAGTATGGGAAGCCAGCTCTATCACCATATTGGGATACTTGGTCATCAGGTCCAACAAGGTCCTGAGATCCTTTTCAGCATCCTGTAATATTTTATCGTCGTTGTAGTCATAATAAATGCTGCTCAGCCTGATATCTTCGTTGATGGTGATGATTTCAAATTCCGACTCCGGAGGCATCATCTTGAGAATGAACTCCTTGTTGATCACCTGATCCTTGTCTACGCCAACCGTGTTCAATTGGATTTCCTGAGGGAAATATCCGTCCTTTGCCACAACGAGTTTATAGGATTTGTCCTTGTCCAAAAGATAGTTGACCTGATTTCCATCCGGGTTGGATTTGGACTGAATATTGGCTTCTTTGTTTCCCGCCATTTCGATCAGCTGACAGGTAATTCCCTTCAAAGCTTTTTTCGCCTCATTTTTGACAATGGCATTCAATTCTATAACGAGCTTGCGCTTGCTGACGGTGTAAATATCGTGGCAGCAGGTCTTTCCCTTGAGGGATTTGGACTCCGGATCAGGCCTGTTTGACACCATAAAACCCATATCTGCATTTGGGTTCTTTTTGTAAAAGATATCATCAACAGAGGTGTTGACCGGTTTTCCGAGATTGGAAGGCCTGGACCACTGGGATCCGTTCCATATGGAAAGAAATACGTCAAAACCTCCGATTCCGGGCCAGCCGTCTGAACTAAAATACAAACTTCCCTCGTGGTAATAGGGCGTGATCTCGTCCTTGGCTGTGTTCAGGTCTGCCAGGTTGATGGGGTCGGCATATTGTCCCTCCCCCGTTTTGTTGGCATAGTACAGATCAAAGCCGCCCTTTCCTCCCTGCATATCAGATGAAAAAAACAGGACCGTATTGCCGAAAAGCTCACCCTCAACAGGATGTCTGGCGATGAACTCACCGTTTACCCCGGTTGCCTCAATGGCAGGACTCCACCCGGAAGCCGTGCGCGTGGAGAGATATATTTTGCTTTCCTCCATATGACCTCCTTCCGACAAGACCCTGTTGAAGAACATGGTATTTCCGTCTTTGCTGAAGCTCACATTCGTGGAATGATAACCTTCCCGATTGATGATCTCGGGCAATTCAGATGGCTTACCCCAACCCTTATCTTTTTCGTACTCCGAACTGTATAGCTTCGAAAAATGAATTCCTTCTTCCTTTTTGGCAGACTTATCGGACAGAGAGCCAAAGTACAAGGCTCCGTCAGGATGCAAGGCGGGGCTGCCTTGTGATTCCGGATTGTTGACAGGCGTCCCTGCATTCTTGACCACTACCGAAAGGTCTTCTTTCATATCTTCCAACAGGGCAATGCCCTCCAGCTGAAAACGGGCCTCTGTCTTCAGGTCTTCATTCTGACCCTCGGCAATGTACCGGTTGAATTCGGCTGCAGCTTCGGTATATTGTTCGTTCATTTTCAAAGCCTTGCCATAGGCCACGCGGTGCTCCAGGAATGCATTGTTCTTGTCTCTGCCCAGGACCCTTCCGTACCAGAGCACGGATTTGCTGTAATCCCTCAGCAAAAAATGACTGTTTGCAATTTTCAGCGCAGTTTCCTTCTCTTTGATTTCCTTATAGGCTTTTTCGTATTGCTCCAACGCAACGTAATACTGGCCCTTCTCAATTTGCTCGTCCCCGGACTTGACCAGCGCAGCCGGCGTGTTGTTATTGTACGGCTGTCCGTATAGAGAAAGGCTTGCCAATACCAGAATAACAGAGGAGAATATGATTTTCATAAAACTTGGTCTCATTGATTTTCAAGAATAAATTTAAAGGATCAGAACATGGGGCAGAACACTTTAGGCTTGGGATTTGGCTTCTTCACAATGTTACCTGTATACATGGCCGCCAGTTCAACTGCTCCAAAACCCGTGGGGTTTTGGCTCGCCTTCAGACTGGACAGGGTTTGATCAAATCCCACCTGGACCCGCAATTGCTTGATGTCCATTCCAAACATGACCTGAAGGGCATCGCCGATCCGGTATCCCAGGCCGGCGTTCAATCTGACCGCCTTCTCCGGGCTGACCAGGTAACTGGCCATGCACTGGGGAACGATCTGACTCATATTTTTTAGGTTTCTGAACCAGATCATGGGTGAAAGGTCCACCTTTGAATTCAGATGGTAGTCCATGCCGGCATGTGCCGTGATCAAAGACCCGAGCCTGGCACCTCCTCCCCCGGATGACAGGGAAACCCTTGGATTGTTGACTCTGCCTACGTTG
>CAYXKO010000096.1:0-7785 GCA_964465435.1 uncultured Saprospiraceae bacterium
ATTGGAAGACTGGAATTTGATTTACAGTGCCACCCTCAGCAATATGGTCGACACCGGAGTTTCCCTTAACAACGGAATGTGCCGGCCCGATCACAAGTAATCTGATTCAGACCTTTTTAATTTCTCTGTGCTTTGCTCCGGATCAATCCGTCTTGCTTCCGCTTTGTAGGAAATTCCTCAAAAGGTTTTAAATGGCCGTATCCTGCTTCGGCATTACTAAAACTTAAAACCAAGGGTTATTTGAAAATTCCATCGGGTCTGGTTCTGGGTCACCAGAGTAGTTACGGCGTCTGCCTGGCCATCGCCATCAAAATCTGAATTGCCTGTAGCAAATGGGACATACCCATAGTTGCGGTTCAACTGCGACAGTCCTGCATCCAGGAATACTCTTCTGAATCTTAAACCCGCACCCAGGCTGAATCCTCCGGCGTATTCATCCGAGTTTTGATAGGGAGAGCTTATAAGCTGATATCCTGCCCTCAATCTGAGAAGGTCAATGGCATATTCCGCCCCTAATCTGTATTCGAAGGTGGTTTTATATTGTTTTTCGATCTCAGAGTTTAATAAGATCTGATACTCCCGGTCTGCATCATTATTGGACTCAGAGGTAAGGTCATAACTGGCTTCGGAAGGATCGTATACATCGACATCCAGACTGATAAACCCACGGTTGCCAACCCAGGCCAGAGATCCGATCCAGCGCATGGGGGTGATGAGGCGATAGTTGAAAAAGCCATCCGGAGAGGCAGCGGTATAGGTCAGCAAACGGTTGTTTTCAAGATAGCTGTAGCTCATTTCAGTGTTAAATCGGTCAGACATCCAGTGATAGGTTGGACTGTGCCACGATAATCCGATTCTGAGTTGGTGAATGGGTCTTGCCATGATTCCGAGTTTGGCCACCACGCCACTGTATTCTGAGGTGACTTTTTCAGTAAACTGCACCCGGTCAAATGGTTCGAGTACAGCTCCCTGGTCGTTGATCTCGCGATAGTTTCTGCTTATTTCATATTTCCCGATAGGGACTTCAATGCTGCCTCCCAGCATCAGAAACTCTCCGAAATTACTGCCAAGACCAAAGCTTAGGTTCCGGGCAAAGCCCTTTTGCCGATAGCTTTCCCGCTTTAAGGTTTGGAGGTCCTTCTTACCCTTGAGGTCAGTGGTATACCGGTATATACCGGAGTCCGGACTAATGTCATACAAGGCACCCGTCTCATAGGCGAGGCCTGCCTCAAAATCGTCCAGGTTGTCCGGATCGAATCCTCTGCCATCAGGATAGGCAGGGTCGAGGGATAATTCGTAGTAACGGTGCAGTATGCTGCCGGGTGATTTTCCTGAATAAAAGACATTTTCATCAAAAGATCCGGTGCCGGTCATGCCAATGCTGATATTGACCTGTTTCCATTCACTGCCAATGGGTTTGTGGGCTATGACCAACCCAAAGCCGGAAAGATTAAAGTCTATCGTGTTTTGGCTGGTACTGGCATTGCCACTGTTTCCCTCGACCCTCGATTTGGTATCTGTACTTTGGGTCAGAAGCGAAATGCTTAGATCGGAACTTCGGAATAATCCAAGTCCCGCCGGATTGATGCTGCTGTTTGTGAAATCAGCGCCGATCCCTCCGATCGCCCCGCCGATGGAAGAGGACCTGGCCGTGCTAAATGCTCTTTGTTGGGTGTATCGGAGCGCATCCGAACTGAGCTGGCCGGAAAGATTGCAGGCAAGGAGGGTCACGAATAAGAAGCCACAAATTATTTTTCTCATTTTGGATGAATTGGGTTTGAGTCGTAAAAATGCAATATCCTAATCCAAGCTCCTGCAGAAATCCAATCATTGAACCGAAGTGCGGGAGCTCATGCCGGATTTTCACTATCTGGGCCCCCTTCTGGTTCCATTGCTGCTTCCGGATGAAGAACGGCCGGCTCCCCCTGATGATCTGCCACCACTGTCAAATGATCTGGGGGAGGAATCAAGTCTGGGTGGGTCCCTGCGTTCGGGTATTTCCCTCTGAGGCTGGCTTCTTTCAGGCCTGAAGTTGCGTTCAGGTTCATTTCTCCTTCTGTCGGGGTAAGTGTCATCATAACGGTTGGGACGGTTGATCTTATCTTCCCTGACAGGTTCCTTCCGGTCGAATCTGATCGGATCTCTGTTGATCCTTGTTTTGTCTTCCTTTTCGGGATTCATGCCTTCCCCCGGTGGCTCTTTTCTGATGCGGTCAGGTTGAACCTGCCGGTCTTCTGTCTTTCTGTCACCGGGCAATCTCCTCGTTTTTCTGCTGTTCGGATCGGTGTCGCCTTGAGGAGGCAGATCGTTGGGTCTGACTTCATCAGGATTTTTTGTCCTGTCTAACCTGCGATCCGTCTTTCTCTGTTGTCCGGGCACTTCGGATTCAGGTTGCGTGCGGGTGGTTTCTCCCCCTTGTTTCACCTTGTCCTGCGTTCTTTGAGGATTTGAAAGCCGGATGGGACCCGACCTGGAGGTGGTCGTACTGCCACTTCTGCGGCTGCCGTAATAAGTGCCTTTGGGATTTGAAACCGTGTGTCCGTTGTGCCCACCGGGTCTCCAGCCGCCTCCATACCAGCCTCCGCCATTGAATCCGCCTCCATACCAGCCCCAGGTGTTCCATCCCGGGCCGTAATACCAGGGATCGTACCAACCGCCCCAGGCCCTGTTGTATATCCAGGGGTCGTATAAAGGCCAGCGGTAAGCAAATGTATAGGGACAATTGCCATAATACCAGTCATAATAGCCCCAGTAAGGTGTCCCCCAGGAGCCCCAGGTATTCCACCTGCGTGCACGCCAGGGATAATACCAGTTGCCATAAGAAAAAACTATGCTGTTGGACCACAGGAACGGATCGTCCAGGTATGGGTCGTAAAATCCCGGACTGGTATAAAATGGATCGTAAAAGTCCCTTGTGTAGTAGTTCCTGTGGAATCGCCTGATTCGGCTGGAATAGTAGTACTCCTGATCGTCGTACTCGGAGAGGTCCCCGTCATAGGGGGCAGCCTGCTGATCATATTCATCCTTTTCGGTTTCGTAATTTTCAGGATAGTCCTTTGCATCCCTGACCTTGTTCTTTCTGGTGCTTCTGGAGTCAAATCTCGAAGGATCGTAATACACGTCGTCGTACTGAGCAAACAAATCGGCAGATAGAATCAGACTGCCAATCACCATGATCAGGATACTGAAATGTGATTTCATATGTTTTGGAATGAGTGTGACTACTTTGAATTTCATTTCGAGTGCAATTTATTACTTTTGCGTCCCGGATCCAGTTAAAATCCTTTTAAATAAATCAAGCCGAATCGTTAAAAAATCTGCTGATCTATCCCTTTTAATATTGGACGCAGGATAAACGCAGAAGTTTATTTCGGTTAAGTTAAAATCAATTTAAAATGTCAAAAGTTATTACTTCCAGAGCTGAGGATTATTCACAATGGTACAATGATCTTGTATACCGATCGGGCCTGGCCGACCAGTCCGCGGTCAGGGGTTGCATGGTTATAAAACCTCACGGATATGCCCTTTGGGAAAACATGAGGGATGTTCTGGATAGGATGTTTAAGGAGACCGGCCACGTCAATGCCTACTTCCCCTTGTTCGTGCCAAAAAGTCTTTTTGAGGCTGAGGAGAAAAATGCAGAGGGATTTGCAAAGGAATGTGCAGTAGTGACTCATTATCGGCTGAAAACCGATCCTTCTGATAAGTCAAAGCTCATGGTGGATCCGGAGGCACGTCTGGCGGAAGAGCTGATCGTCAGACCCACCAGTGAAGCCATCATATGGAATACTTACCGCGATTGGATTCAATCCTATCGGGACCTTCCCATTCTGATAAACCAATGGGCAAATGTCGTTCGATGGGAAATGAGGACTCGTCCTTTTCTCCGGACGGCTGAATTCTTATGGCAGGAAGGACATACCGCCCATTCATCCGAAAAGGAAGCAATGGAGGAAGCACTCAAAATGCACGAGGTGTATACCCGATTTGCAGAGGATTACATGGCCATGCCGGTGATCAAGGGAGCCAAAACCGCCAACGAAAGATTCGCCGGAGCCGAAGAGACTTTCACCATTGAGGCCATGATGCAGGATGGAAAGGCTCTCCAGGCCGGTACTTCTCATTATCTGGGCCAGAATTTTGCCAAGGCCTTTGGCGTTAAGTTTTTGTCGGATCAAAACCGGGAAGAGTTTGTATACGCCACTTCCTGGGGAGTTTCCACAAGATTGATCGGTGCCCTGGTAATGACCCACTCTGATGATGACGGACTCGTCTTGCCTCCCAAACTGGCTCCGGTCCAGGTGGTGATCGTTCCGATTCCCAAGCCCTCCGAACAATTGGACCAGGTGGCTAAAGGATTGATGGATTCCCTTAGAAATGAGGGGATCAGGGTCAGTTACGATCAGGATGACAAGAACCGGCCGGGATTCAAATTTGCCGAACATGAACTCAAAGGCGTACCCGTGAGAATCGGAATTGGCGCCAGGGATCTCGAGCAGGGAGTTGCAGAGGTGGCCAGAAGAGACACAAAGGAAAAGGAATCCATCTCTTTGGAAACTCTGCCCCAAAGGATCAGGACATTGCTCGATGATATTCAGTCCAATTTGCTGCGTCGCGCCAGGGAGTTCAGGGATCAGAATACTCACTACGTGGATGACCGGAGCAGTTTTGAGCAGATCATTGGAGGGTCTGGAGGATTTGTGTATGCGCATTGGGATGGTTCGTCTGAGACGGAAGAGGCGATCAAAGAGGCTACCAAAGCTACCATCAGATGCATACCCATGGATGGTTTGGAAGAGGAGGGCAGGTGCATTTGGACCGGAGCTCCCTCGCGGAAAAGGGTTCTGTTCGCCAAAGCGTATTGATCCCACGAAAAAGAATGAAAATCATAATATGTCTAGAATACTTGCATCCTTGGCCGTAATCACCCTGCTTGCACTGGCTTGCAAGCCCAAGTCAGAGGCAACCCAGGAAAGGCCCCTGATGGAAAAGACCGATAACACAGGTCCTGAATTTACTTCCAGATACATCTGTCCGATGAACTGCAAAGGCAGCGGTTCGGATACCATGGGCGTTTGCCCTGCTTGTGGCATGGATTATGAGCTGAATCCCAATTTTAAGGCACAATAGGAGAAGTTTCCCGGCATCCATATAGGGTAGACCACAGGGAGTCTATTCCTTCAGGCCCGGATCCGTGTCTGAATTCCATCCTTTTTACGATATTTGACATTCAATTGCCAAATAGATGAGGATACAGTATTTCATGATTTTATTCCTGGGAGGGATGACAGGTTTATGGGCTCAGCCCGAAACCGCCCTCGATTATTGTCACCATGCCAACCAGGCAATCCCCTGGAAAGAGCCCACCCTCGAAGAGCTTTTGCTCATGGAAAATTCCAACAAGAGGAGCGACTCCATTGATGTGTTAAACTATACGATCCGCATCGATGTGACCAACTACAGGAATCGCCAGATATCTGCCCATACCACGGTGGATTTTCGCACCCGGTTGGATGGTCTGGAATGGATCACTTTGGATCTGAGAAACCTCACCATAGACTCCATTGTTTTTGAAGCTCAGCCTGTCTCTTACAGTTATGACGGCGAAATGATCCGTGCTTCCTTCGGACGAAAACTTCCGGCGGGTCAAAACGCCTCCCTGGAGGTTTATTACAGGGGCAGCCCCTCTAGGGATCCGGTGTGGGGTGGATTCTATTTTGCAGATCCCTATATTTATAACCTGGGCATAGGTCTGTCTTCCACACCCCCGAATTTTGGAAAGGTATGGTACCCCTGTTTTGACAACTTTGTTGAGAGGTCGACCTATGAATATATCGTAACCTCCCTTTCTCCGGCCAGGGCTTATTGCGTGGGTACCTTTATGGGAGAGGATTCCCTGTCTGATCACAAGCTTCGCAGGAGTTATTTAATGACGGATCCGATTCCGACCTATCTATCTTCCATTGCTGTCTCTGATTACAGCACCTACCGCTATGAACACAAAGGTTCTTATGACCGGGTTCCTGTCGAATTGATCTCCAGGAGTCCGGATCTTGAAAAAATGAAGACTCAGTTTTCAAATCTTCCGGGTGCCATCGATGCATTCGAATTCTGGTACGGACCATACCGATTTGAACGCGTAGGATTTGTTACTACAACTGTCGGGGCCATGGAGCATCCAACCAACACTGCCTATCCCGTGAGCTCCATTAACTCGGGCACACTGGCCCAGAATGAAAGGTTAATGGCACATGAGTTCGGTCACCAGTGGTGGGGCAACCTGACTACGCTGGATGACGCCAGGGATATGTGGATCAAGGAGGGAACGGCAGAATACAGCAGTCACTTGTTTTTTGAATTCGTGTACGGCAAAAAAAGATTCCTGGAAGTGGTCAAGGATAATCTGGGATTCATCCTGTTTAATGCACATGTCAACGACAGCGCATTCCTGCCACTGTCTCCAATGCCATACAGCAAAACCTATGGCACCCATACCTACCGGAAAGGTGCAGCCATGATTCACAATTTGCGCACCTATTTGGGAGATTCCATGTACCGCAAGGCTTGCCATATGATCTTCGACAGCCTCACGGGTACCTCCATGAATGCATTTCAGTTCAGGGATTTCCTAAACCGGAATACCGGTATGGATCTGACCCATTACTTCAACGATCATATTTTCAACCGCGGCTATTGTGCTTTTTATGCAGATAGTTTCTCAGTGGTGAAGGAAGCGTCCGGAAACTATGCTGAACTGACCATCATGCAAAAGGATTACCATGCGGACCATTTGTTTACAGAGGCGCCTGTCTTTGTCAGTTTTTATGACAGGGGATTCAATCGTCTAAACAAAAAATTTCTCCTGACCGGTCCGGTAAACCGTCTAAAAGTCGAATTGCCGGATGGGTATCTGCCGGAAATGGTATTGGTAAACGAACAGCAGGAATTGAACCTGGCCAGTCTGCAGGACAATGCTTTTATCACGCGTACGGGAAGTCCTGGATTGATTGGCACAGGCATGACACCCGGTGTGTCCGAATTGTCTGACAGCGCCTATCTCAATATCGTCCATCATCTGGTAGCGCCTTCTGAAGGCAGTAGCCTGCAGAATGTCCTGCGTCTGAATCCAAGACATTTTTGGCAAGTGAATGCCATAGCCAAGGGGAATCTGCTCATGACCGGACGATTGGATTACAATGGGGCTGCCGGGGGATTGGACGAGGACCTGAATGTCTTGTCTGAGGACAGCGTCATTTTGGCTTATCGCAAGGACTGGACGGAACCCTGGCGGGAATTTGGCCATTATACGCGCCAGAAACTCACGCCATCGGATAAAAGGGGTTTTCTTCGTATTGACAGATTGCTGCCGGGAGAATACTGCATCGCCTACGGTCATTCCTCCTTGGTGAATACCAGGGATCGCCTGGCTTCCGGTCTGAGTGTTTATCCCAATCCTGCTGTTTCAACAGTCTGTGTTGATCTGCCCGATCATTCCGGCACAGGATTTATCTACCTCACAGACTTGGATGGAAAAAGGATCATCAATCAATGTCTGGACCCCGGAGTGGACTCGTACAAGTTGGATGTGGGCAATCTGCCCTGCGGAACTTATGAGCTTTGTCTGGCCAATGAGGCGGGAGTGATCACCCGGTGTGAGGAACTCCAGCTGGTCCATTGATGTGACCGGTATAGGTTTGACTTTTTCACAGGCTGTAAAGGCCCAAACATATAATTTCAGAACAGGGTCTTCGAACAGCTTTTGAACCTCCGGATTTTCAGGAGTGG
>CAYXKO010000097.1:0-7777 GCA_964465435.1 uncultured Saprospiraceae bacterium
GACAATCAACACATCTTTGGATGCGGCAGACCGCACGGCCTCATCGACCGCTTCCTTGTTGGGTGAATGACCTTTTCCAAAGCTCATGTTGATGATGGAGGCCCCGTTGTCCACGGCATACCTGATCGCATTGGCAACGTCCTTGTCCCGCTCATCGCCGTCCGGCACACAACGCACACTCATGATCCTCACCTGATCCGCCACCCCATCCATGCCAAGATTGTTGTTGCGCGCTGCAGCCACCAGGCCTGCCACGTGGGTACCGTGACTTGCCTCAGGACCTTCCACATCATTGTTTCCGTAAAAGCGTTCATTGACGTCCTGGTAGTTGTCCCCGACGATCTTGCGGCTATCGAAGTCAGGATTGAAATTGTACTCCAACTCCTTTTTGAAGTGCGCAGTCCCTTCCTTATATTCATTCAATACAAAATCCTTAAGCGCCTGGGCGGATGATACGCCAGGATCCTGACTGGTGATATTTTTTGCAATGGTCACTCCCAAGGCCAATTTCTTCGAATCGCTATCACCGATAGCATCCAGATTTTCCTTGGTCAGAGGCTTGTCTCCCAAAGCCTGTACCACTGCATCAATGGCAGAGATAACCTGGTTTTGAGAGGCCAGCATTCCCTCGAGGTTGGAGGAGGCACTGCTTCTTCGGCCTTCGACCTCATTTTTCAGTTTCAGATACTGGGCAAACTCCTTTTTTTGCTTGCGGGTCAGTTTGTCGGGATCCGCATCTTCGTATTTGTACCTCATCTGTGCATACAACCGGGTCGTTTCGTAGCTGTCGGGGCCAACGTTGCCGTTTTTGCCCCCGATAAAATTCCAGCCATGGATGTCATCGACATAACCATTTTTGTCATCGTCGATGCCATTGCCCGGAATTTCGCCCGGATTGACCCACATGACCGATTTCAGATCTTCGTGCTCGGCATCAACGCCCGAGTCGAGAATGGCCACAACGATCTGCCTGGCAGGCCTCCCTTTCAGAAGCTCGGAATGAGCCCGGTCGGAAGATACCCCATTGAATCCATCTTTGACCGGATCCAGGTGAAACCAATTCCTGGGGACCTGGGGCTGAGCAACAAGGGCCAGGGTAAAAACTGAAAAAAAAGCGATCAGCGAAAACCTAAAGGAGAAATTCATATTGTGATAAATGATTTATTGCGAATGAAAACGTAAAATTAGCAGGATTGTTGGTGATCGGATCATTAAAGAAGAGAATCAAAGTATTATAATCAAAATAATATTAAAGTATATAAATTATTATTTATCAAAAACATACAATAAACCTACCGCCTTCAAAATCCCGGATTTCCGTCATGCGGTTGCCGGCCAAAGAGCATAAATTAGCTTTCCATTTGAAACCACCAATTGATTATTTAGGCTTACATTTGCTCGGATATAATGCATATAACACATTTAATCAATGAATAAAACATTAAATATAATTATTATATCAATCCATTTGGTCCTGTCGTCCACAACCGGGATCAAAGCCCAGGAATTCGAGGCCGGAATTTTACTGGGAGGAGCCAATTATTCCGGCGACCTGACAGAAAACGCATCCGCGTCGATCCGGCAGACCCGCCCAGCCGCAGGCGTTTTGATCCGATACTCCCTGAACCCTTATCTGGGCGTGCGTGCTCAATTTCTAGGCCTCAGACTGGAAGCTTCGGATGCACTCTCCGAGCAGGAATGGAAAATCCGGAGGAACCTGAGTTTTTATACCAACGTACAGGATTTTGATTTTTTGTTTGACCTCAACCCCCTGGCATTTTTTATCGCACCCGGCAGGTGGACCCCTCTGCTTACGGGCGGATTCAGCATATTCCGTTTTGACCCCATGAGAAATTTCGAAGGCCAGGAAGTGAGGCTGGTTTCCCTGGGCAGCGAGGGGCAGGGATTACCGGGCAGGCCGCCTTTTTACAGGCTGCATTCCACGGCCCTAAGTTTTGGGGGGTCGATAAATTACCGGATCCATGACAACTGGTCCGTTTTTGCAGAAGTGATCTGGAGGAGTGCAAGTACCGATTATCTGGACGATGTATCCGGCAAGTATGCCGATTACGATCTGCTGCTGAGCAACCGAGGCCGAACTGCGGCAGAGATTGGCAATGGCATCAAAGCACCTGCCGGTTCGCAGCGGGGCAATGCCAGGGACAACGACTGGTTTCAAACCCTGATGTTGGGCATACATTACAAGCTTTTTGATATCGGATCCTCCGATTCACACCGCAAGCGCAAAAGCACCCGCCTTCGCTGTCCCAAATTCTGAGAAACATGAGCCGAAACACCCCGCTCCAGGTATTAAGGCAATATTGGGCTTATGACGACTTCCGACCCGGACAGGATGCCATCATTGACTCGGTGCTTCAGGGCAGGGACACTTTTGCCTTGCTGCCCACCGGAGGAGGAAAATCGCTGTGTTACCAGGTTCCTGCACTTTGCATGGAAGGCGTTTGCCTGGTCATATCGCCGCTGATCGCCCTCATGCAGGATCAGGTGAATGCGCTGCAAAAAAGAGGCATCCCCGCAGCCATGTTCTACTCGGACCTGAGCCAGCCCGAAAGCGATGCCCTGGCACAAGATCTGGCAAAAGGGCAGGTAAAGATCCTGTACCTGAGTCCCGAAAAACTCGAAGTGCTTCTGCACCGGACCAGGTTCAGGCAGGTAAACTGGAGCTTTCTCGCAGTCGACGAAGCGCATTGCATTTCTCAATGGGGACATGACTTCAGGCCATCCTACCTGAGGATCCGGGCATTCCGAGAACTATCAAAATGTCCTGTCCTCGCTCTTACAGCTACGGCCACCCCTGAAGTACAAGATGAGATTTGTGAAAGACTGGAACTCAGAAACCCATTCATCCTGAAAAACTCATTCAGAAGAAACAACATTTCCTTGCATGTCCTGGCCGAGGAGAACAAGGCCGACAAAATGACCAGAATCCTCAAAAAGACGAAATCTTCCTCCCTGGTGTACATGCGCAACCGAAGGCACACAGTCGGAGCCTCCCGAATACTGAATCAGCAGGGGATCAGGGCCGGCTTTTACCATGCAGGCCTGGACCCGGAGGCCAGAAGGACTGCCCTGGAACGGTGGCTGAACGACGAGACTCCTGTCATGTGTTGCACCAATGCCTTCGGCATGGGAGTGGACAAAGCGGATGTAGGACTGGTCTTACACCTGGACATGCCGGATAGCCTTGAGGAATATTTTCAGGAGGCAGGTCGGGCAGGAAGAGGCGGCCAGCGCTCCTTTGCGGTGATGCTGTACCACGAGCGCGACCTTATGAAAATATCGGATAAATCAGCAACTGAATATCCCCCGGAGGAAAAGTTGCTCAAGGTATACCGCCATCTTCTGGGGATGTTGCCACCGGGACACAATTACTCAGAGATAAGACCCGATCTGAGCGAACTGGGCAGAAGCTGCGATCTGGGCCCAAAAGAAACCTATTCCTGTATCCGCTGCCTTGAAAAAGCGGAGGCCATTCAGCTGGAATCAGGGTATTGGGAACGCAGCATACTCCAAATCCACGAGGACCCTGATGCCCTGTACCTCAAAATGCAAGAACTGGGACTTTCCAGAGAATCCGAATGGATACGCATGATCCTGAGAATGTATGAATCCGTCCTGGATGTGCCGGTCAAAATTCACGAAGGGCTACTCTCACAATCGCTTCAAATTTTGCCGGAAGAACTGCAACATTTGCTGTTTCTGCTGGATCAAATGCAGTTGGCAAAATATGAGCCCCACCCTGTGACCCCACTGACAATACGCATTGCAAACGCAGCCCAGGAAAAGCCGGACCTGAGTCCGGTGAATGAGCTTCGTGCCCGATTTCAAAGAAGGCTGGAGTTCATGAAGAAATTTGTCCTGACCCGTGAGTGCCGTCAATCCTTCATCCTCCGCTACTTTGGGGAAGAACCCGAGGGGGATTGCGGAATATGCGACCATTGCCTGGATAAGAAACAAAAAGCCATTTCTGCAGATCAATCAAAAAAATACCAATCCATGATCCTGGACATCCTGCAGAAGGAAAAGGAGGTTTCGCTCAGGGACATGCTATCCCATTTTCCAGGAAGGCATAAACAACACATTGAGCAATTAATCCTGGAACTCGTGGGAGAAGAAAAGATCTTCCGAAAATTTGACAAACTGATTGCCCTAAGCCGGGACCGGAATTAAGGCAACTCAATTCACAAACTCCACCTGATCGTCTTCCAGACCGCCCTTGCCTGAGAGCCTGAGGTAGACTCTTGCCGTCAGGACGACATCCTTTTCACAGTAGGTGGCTATTCTGGAAACGTCGTTTTCTTCCCAAAAAACCCTTCCAACATCCTTTCCACTGATATCCGATTTGGAGGTCGGCAATCCGAGACAGGCTGCCAAAAGGTCCAAGGAGCTGAAATTCTTTACATCTCCGAATTTCCACAACTCGAGGGTATCCAAAATGTAAGGGGTCTCCCAGGGTTTCCGGCCGGACAGCTGCAGGATCGGCGGGATCTCAATCTTATGGATGACCGCCCTTCGGCACAAATAGGGAAGATCGAACTCCCGGATGTTGTGACCACAAAAACCATGTTGTTTGGGATCGTAAAAATGCCTGGCAACGAGCGAAAAGAATTCCCGAAGCAGATCCGATTCCTCTCCCGTAAAGCTCTTTACCCTGAAGGTCTGGCCGTTGAAAAACCCAATGCTGATGCACACAATCCTTCCAAACTCGGCAAATATGGCCGAGCGCTCAGCATATAAGCGGGCCGGGCTCAATTCGGGTTGTTGCTGGGCGAAAAAACGGGACTTCGACGCCCACAGCTCCTTCCATCTCTCACTAAGCTCCTCATAATCAGGACTTCCTGACACCGTCTCGATGTCGAGAAAGAGTAATTTCTGTGTTTCCATGGCATTAATTAAAATGTTTTAACAATATTAGACAATTACTCCTATTTTTACGTAGTTAAATATTAAAAGGATAGAAAAATGGCAGATAACAAATCGAATCAGAATTTGAAGGCGTTTGCATTGGTGGCCATCCTGGCTTTGCTTGGAGCAAACGTATACCAGTTTGTAAACAACAACAGCCTCAGGAAGGACAATGTGGCCAAGGAGAGCGAGATCATGGAGCTTGACAAGGCCAAGGTAGAGCTTGAAAAACAATATCAGGACGCAGTGGCCGAGCTCAATACCCTTAAAACCGATAATGAGGAACTGAACAGAAGTATTGAAGTGCAAAAAGAGGAGCTGAGAATTCAGAAGGACAAGATCAATCTCCTCCTGGGAGACAGCAAAAACCTGCGGAAGGCCCGGGAAGAAATGGCCACCATGAAGTCAAAAATCAGCGAATACCTGGCTGAGATCAACCGGCTTAAGGAGGATGTTCAACAGCTGAACACCCAAAACCAGCAGCTCTCCGCTGACAAGGACCAGCTGAGCAAGGAGGTCCAGATGAAGGATGCCCAAAACCGCGAACTTTCCGAGGCAAAGACCTCGCTCATGAGTGAAAAGGAAAATCTTTCGGCTGAAAAGGAAGCATTGCGGAGCAGGGTCAACAAAGCCACTGCGATCCAGCTTTCCAAGGTGGATGTAGAAGGGTTTCAGTCCAGGGACGGAAAGAAGGCCAAATCCAAATCCTCCGCCTCTGAAGTGGACTTTCTGCAGGTTTGTTTTAAGACCACCAAAAATGCACAAGCTGACAGCGGCAAGGAATTGTTTTACATCCGCATCATCAGTCCGATCGGCGAGACACAAACCAACGAAGCCTCAGGTTCCGGGATGATCCGCAATCTGGCCACCAACGAAGAAGTCAAATACAGCACCACGGCGAGTGTAAGCTATACCAACACGGAGCAGGAAGGCTGCGGAAAATTTAGCAATCCGGGTGGTTTCCAGAAAGGAGTTTACCAGGTGGAGGTATACAACAAGGGTTACAAGGTGGGAGAAGGCAAACTGAAGTTGAAGTAAAAGCTACCGGGCTGTTCCCGCTGTAAACAAATCTGCAGCAGTTGTAACTAATTTCATTTATTTGCGGTCAAATGCAAATTTGCCATGGGTAGAATATTGATGTTGGGTTCAAACGGTCAGATAGGCACCGTACTCGCAGAAGCATTAAGGACCAGGTACGGTTCTGATCAGGTTATCACCTCAGACCTGCGTCCGCCAAAAAAGGTCGTTGGAACATTTCTCGAACTGGACGTTTTGGACAAAGCCAAACTTTCCCAAACAATAGACGAATACGAAGTCAGCCAGATATATCATCTTGCTGCCATATTGTCCGCAAGCGGAGAGAAAAATCCTGAGCTAACCTGGCGGATCAATATGCAGGGATTGCTGAATGTGCTAGACCTGGGGGTCGAAAAAAAGATCGAACGGATCTTTTTCCCCAGTTCCATTGCCATTTATGGCCCCACAACGCCCAAGCAAAACACCCCTCAATTCAGTTCGTTTATGCCCACGACCGTGTATGGCATCAGCAAGATAACCGGTGAAATGTGGTGTGAATATTATCACAAGCGCTACGGGCTGGACGTCAGATCGCTGCGTTACCCGGGGGTCATCGGCTGGCAGTCCCTGCCTGAAGGAGGGACCACCGATTATGCGGTCGAAATATACCATGGAGCCCTGAAAAACAAACATTACTCCTGTTTTCTGAAAGCAGATACCCGATTGCCGATGATCTACATGGATGACGTGATCCGTGCCACCATCGAGCTCATGGAAGCAGACGGCAGCAGATTAAGCCTGAGGTCCGGCTATAATCTTTCAGGCATGAGTTTCACTCCTGCCGAGATCGCGGGTGAAATCAAAAAGCATATTCCTGATTTCACCATAAAGTACAATCCGGACTTCAGGCAACAAATAGCGGAATCCTGGACAGAGTCCATCGACGATGCCACCGCCAGATCAGACTGGGACTGGAAGCCCGAATTTAATCTTTCGGCCATGACCTCCGACATGCTGGCAAAGCTCGGCAGCCTGTATGGGTAAAGCCGCAAAGCTCACGGCAATATTTCTATCTTAATATTTGATTATCAAATTTTAATACATAATCATATTAATCAATTTGATTATTTATTAAAAAAATAGGACCTCAATGCGGGCAGTCATGTTAATTTTGCGGTCAAAATTAAACACATGAAAGCCAGGTATTCGGATGAGGAACTCCTAGAATTCAAAGCCCTGATCGACGAAAAGTTGATCGTAGCCAAGAAAGAGCTCAATGACCTCGAACAGCAAATGATGGAACTCCGCGAAAACATGTCAGACGAGCAGGGCGGCGATTGGTTTGACGACAGCAACATCCATACAGAGATTGAGTTTCTGACGAAAATGGCTGAAAGACAGCGGCAATTTGTGCAAAACCTCGAAATGGCCCTGGTCCGCATCAAAAATAAATCCTACGGCATCTGCTCTGTCACCGGAGAACTCATAGACAAACAACGTCTGCTTCTGGTGCCCCACGCCACCAAAAGTGTCAAGGCCAAGGAACGGGAAACACCCCACCCCCCTCAGGAACAGGTGAGGTCAAGCAGCTCCTTTGACGACGATGACACCGGACAGCCCGTGGACGAGATGCTTCCCGAAGATTGACGGAAAACAAGGATTTCAGACAAGAACGCCCAGATTTGGAACAAACAAACGCAAATTAAAAATTGAAAAACAAGCCAACATCCATCCGCTCTAAGATCAGACCGGATGGGCATTTTGTTTGGTTCTTGTTATTTGCTTTTTTCTTGTGGACCGGAAGCTGCGTACCTCCGGAAATAAAAGATTTCAG
>CAYXKO010000098.1:0-7768 GCA_964465435.1 uncultured Saprospiraceae bacterium
GTTGCCCCGGTCGTCGGTGCGAAACAGCTTGTTGGCGCCAAAGTACAGTCGCGTATGGCTGAACTGGCTGATGAGCAGGGGCGCATCCCAGTTCCAACGGTAGGCGGGTTCATTTTCGCCTTCGATGGGCTTGATGTCGAGGTATTCCCCGTTGCGGCGGTCAAAGCGGAGGAGGCCTCCGTACTGGCTTTGGGCATAGATCACATTGGGATCGGTGGGATCCACCTGGGTTTCAAATCCATCTCCGATGGAGGTCACGTACCAGTCAGAATTGACGATCCCGTTGACCGAAGTGCTGCGGCTGGGTCCGCCCAGACTGAGGTTGTCCTGGGTCCCGCCATGTACGTGGTAAAAGGGAAGGTCATTGTCTGTGGAAACCTTGTAAAATTGAGTCACGGGCAGATTTTCCTTGTAGTGCCAGCTGCCTGCGTGGTCCCAGGTCTCATACAGACCTCCGTCACAACCCACCAGCATATGTCTGGTGTCATTGGGGTCGATCCAGATGCAGTGGTTGTCGATGTGCTTGTTGATCTCACCCAGATTGACCACGGTTTTTCCCCCGTCGGAGGAAACCTTGTAGTAAGTGTCCGTGATGAATATTTTTTCGGAATCCTTTGGATCGCAGTCGATCTCCTGATAGTAGTTGCCGGCAGTGGAAAAGCCGCTTCGCTTGCTCCAGCTGGCACCGCGGTCTGTAGAGCGGTAGATGCCTCCTTTGTCTTCTTTTGCTTCGACGACGGCATAGACATAATCCGGATTGGCAGGACTGACGGCCAGGCCGATTCTTCCGAGTTCGCCGCCGGGCAAACCACCTTCGAGCTTAGTCCAGTTGTTTCCTCCATCCGTGGTCTTATAAACAGCCGATTCAGGCCCTCCTCCGATGTAGGTGAACACCTTCCTCATCCTTTGGTGGAAGGCCGCATAGAGGACCTTGGGATTGCGGGGATCCATGACCAGGTCGTTGCAGCCCGTATAGGCGCTGACGGATTTGACGCAGGTCCATGTTTTGCCACCGTCGGTGGATTTGTACACCCCCCGGTCGCCTCCCTCCGACCAGACAGGTCCGTAGGCAGCAACATAAACTGTGTTAGGTTCTGTGGGATCCACGATCACCCGGGCAATGTGCTCCGAGTTTTTCAGGCCCATGTTCTTCCAGGATTTTCCTCCATCCTCGCTTTTGTAGACTCCATCCCCGTAGGCCACCGAGCGCTGGTTGTTGTTTTCTCCGGTGCCCACCCAGACCACAGACGGATTGGAAGGGTCCAGGCTTACGCAACCGATGGAGTAGGAACCCTGTCCGTCAAAGATCGGACTGAAGCTCACGCCCCGGTTGGTGGTTTTCCAAACCCCGCCGGATGCGGAGGCTACGTAATATTCGCTGTGGTTTTGGGGATTGACGGCCAGATCTGAGATGCGGCCGGAGGTCACTGCCGGGCCAATGGACCTGAAAGACAGGGCACTCAGGTCCGGCGCTTTGGAAGCAGGGGCGGATGCGGCAGGGGCGGGCGATTTGCCCGTTTTCTTTTGGGCTGCAAGGCCCAGGACCAGCATGCTCAAAACCAGGGTTTGGATCAGTTTCATAAAATTTTCAAATTTGGTGGGACGAAAGTAAGGAATTCTGACATCTAACTGACAGATTGTGAAAATTTGCATCCCAGTTACAATGGCTGCCATAAATCCCGATTTTACTGTTTTGTCATTTCCAAGAATGGGTCATTTTTCTGAATCATGGAATTACAGTTTGGTTTTTAAGGGATAAAAGTTTTAAGATTTGTAATTCTTGGAGCAAGAAATGATGCGATCTGACAAGGGCATTATTGGTTTGTAATCGGTGAAATTTTTTGATTTTAATTTTTCAGATCAAGTGTGAATAAATAAGTAAGTCTTTTTTTGATGAAGACGTGAATGCAGATTTTTGTTGGCTTCGGTGAGTCAATGGTCATAATTGTGCGAATGATTCAAACCGAAACGATTGATCAGGTGCGCTGCAGAGCAATTCAAATTATTTTTAATCTGAATTATTGGGCAAAACTTCGGTATTCACTTCTGATGAATAATCAATGTGTTTTTGGTTGAAATGTTTTTCGCCGAAACCTTATCCTTATTGCAACAATTGAATGCATTTTTCACAATGTTGTCAATTGTTACTGGACCTTCATTTAAGTTGTATTGAATAGAACCGCGTTTCTTCAATAATGAAGAGGTACCTGCCTTTACTGATTAAAGAAATGTCATCCCAACATTTGCCTTAACTTTGTCCGACAAGAGTCAAGCATGGAGAAAAAAAATCTGCCCAAGGCACTCATATTCGACTTCGGAGGGGTCTTGCTCAACCTGGACGAAGATAAAACCTGGCAGGGCCTGAAGGAAATACTGGATCCCGCCAAGGCTGCTGATGTCTGGGAGCTGGTCTTCCATCCCTTTGAGCGGGGGGAGATCTCCGAAGATGCTTTTTTCAACAGGCTCCAGAGAAGGTCCTCGACCGTACTGCAGGGAGATCTGTACGTACGCATCTGGAATGCCATGCTCCTGGATCTGCCCGAACCGCGCATCTCCCTGCTCGAAAGGCTGCGCGATTCGTATGAACTCTACCTCCTCAGCAACACCAACATCACCCATCTGCGAAAAGTCAGGCTGGTCCTGGAGCGGCAGGGTCTTTGGGATCGTTTTGAGGGCTGTTTCAGGGGCATGTTCTTCTCTCATGAATTGCAGATGCGCAAGCCGGAAGCACGGATCTACCGCGAAGTGCTGGGTATCATCCGGAGGGACCCGCAGGATTGCCTGTTCATCGACGACAAGGAGGATAACACCGAAGCCGCTGCCGCTTTGGGCTTGCAGGTGCTGACCCACGATCCTGCTTTTGAGATCACTCAGGTGCTTCCTGCTTTTCTGGAAAATTATTCCCGCTGAGATGTACTCCGGAAAAGACGTATTTAGAAAAAAGCTGCTGGTCTTCTGTAATTACCGCGAGCGATGCCAGAAGGAATTCATCGATAAAATGTGGGAGCTTAAAATTCCCAGAGAATGGCAGGACGAATTGATCCTGGAATTCATCCAGGAAGGGATTCTGAATGAAGAACGGTTTGCGCGCGCTCTGGTGCGGGGCAAGTTCAGAATGAATGGATGGGGAAGGGTCAGGATCCGCATGCTCCTGAAAAATCATGGCATCCTTGAATCCCTCATCAGCACGGCCTTTCTGGAGATCGATGATGAAGATTATCTCGAAGAGGCGGTCAAGCTATACCGGAAGAAATTAAGGGAACTGAAGGGAACCCTGGATTTTGAGAACAGAAAGAGATGCCAGAATTATCTGATGCAAAGGGGATTTGAGTACGAGATCATCCGGCAGGCGGAGCAGATCGTTGGGTCAGAGGATGGTGCTCTGGAGGAATGAATTTTTTTCTGGATAATCCGTGGTAAAATGCAAACCGCGGCTTTCATGCCTGATGCTGGCACAGCGCGTCACCAGATATCCGTTGGTGATCAGGTTGCGCAGTTCGCAGAGCTGGGGCGACAAGGTGCTGCTGTGGTATAATTCCTCTGTCTCAGTGTACAGCAGGTGCAGCCGATCGAGTGCCCTTTTGGTCCTGACATTGGAGCGCACAATGCCGACATAATAGGACATGATCTCCTTGAGTTCCTTGATGCTTTGGGTGATGAGTACCATCTCGCGGGGATCCGTGGTCCCCCGGGCATCCCAGTCCGGTATCGCCTCGTTGTGCGGTATGTAATCGGCCATTTTGCTGATCTCATCCGCGATGCGGTAGGCAAACACGGCTCCTTCGAGCAGCGAATTGGAGGCCAGTCGGTTGGCGCCATGGAGTCCGGTGGAGCTGCACTCCCCGCAGGCAAACAACTGATGGATGCTCGTTCTGCCAAATTCATCCACCTTGATCCCTCCACAAAAATAGTGACAGGCAGGCACTACCGGGATCATATCCTTACCGGGGTCTATGCCTATGGACAAGCACTTCTGCAGGATGGTGGGAAAATGCTCGGCAAATGCCTTGGGGTCCAGGTGGGTGCAATCCAGGCAGACGTAATCCTCACCCCGCGTTTTTAGTTCCGTGTCGATGGCCCTGGCTACGATGTCCCTGGGCGCCAGGGAGAGGCGTTCGTCGTATTTGTGCATGAATTCCTGGCCATCCCGGGTTTTGAGTATGCCGCCAAAGCCCCTTACGGCCTCGGAGATCAGAAAGGATGGGCTCTCTCCCTTGGGATTGAACAGCGAGGTCGGATGAAACTGGACGAACTCCATGTTCTCCACATGCCCTTTGGCGCGGTACAGCATTGCGATGCCATCGCCGGTGGCAACGACGGGATTGGTGGTGGCTTTGTAGATCTGGCCGGCTCCTCCGGTGGCCAGCACGGTCACCCGGGCCAGGTGGGTTTCCACCCGGAGGTCCTGCAGGTTGAGCAGGTAGGCGCCATAGCAGCGGATGTCATCCATGACGCGGGTCACCATATAGCCCATGTGATGCTGGGTGATCACGTCGATGGCATAATAGTGCTCCAGGATCCGGATGTTGGAAAAGCTGCTGCATTTTTCCAGCAGGGCCCTCTCGATCTCGGCGCCGGTCAGGTCGCGGTAGTGGAGGATCCTGTTTTCAGAGTGTCCTCCTTCTCTGGCCAGGTCGTACTGGTCCGATTTGTCCTTGTCAAAACGGGTACCCCATTCGATGAGTTCCCGCACGCGTTCGGGACCTTCCTTGACCACGATGTCCACGATGAGCGGGTCGCACAGGTCGTCTCCTGCATCTTTGGTATCGGCTATGTGCTTTTCTGCATCATCTTCGGCCAGGTCCCAGACCGCCGCGATGCCGCCCTGCGCGTAGCGGGTGTTGCATTCCTCCTTATCGGTCTTGGACACCAGTGTGATCTGCAGGTCCGGTCTCTTGATGGCCGCTTGTATGGCCGTGCACAAACCCGCGATGCCGGTGCCTATGATGAGGACGTCTGTTTTGTGGACACTCATTATCTTTACTCCTTTGGGTAAAGGTACAAACATCCTGATTTTGCATCGTTCGCGTTCAAACAATTCATGAAGATAGCCGTAAACGCAAGGTTCCTGATCCGGGGAAAAATGGAGGGCATAGGCTGGTACAGCCACGAGATCATCCGCAGGATGGTGGCCTCCCATCCGGAACACGAATTCCATCTGATATTTGACCGCCCATTTTCTCAGGACTTTGTTTTTGGTCCCAATGTCGTACCACATTTGTTGTTCCCGCCGGCCCGGCATCCCTTGCTATGGTGGATCTGGTTTGAGGTCTCCCTGCCGGGCTTGTTGAAAAAGATCGGGGCGGACGTTTTCTTCAGTCCGGACGGATACCTGAGCTTGCGTTCCGGCCAGCCTCAGGCCATGGTGGTCCACGACCTGGCATACCTGCACTTTCCGGACCAGGTCCCCTTTTGGGTGAGGCGGTTCTATCGGCATTTTGTACCTCGATACCTGAGTAAAGCTGCTCACATTTTTGCCGTCTCCCATGCGACCCGGCAGGACATCAGCCAGCATTTTCCCGGATCGGCAGAAAAAATTTCCATAGCATACAATGGATGCAAGGAGGAGTTCCGTCCCCTGTCAGAGACTGAGATCCGGCAGGTGAGGGATCGTTACTCAGAGGGCAGGCCTTATTTCCTGTTTGTGGGCGCGATGCACCCGCGAAAGAACATCCCCGGGCTCATTCAAGGCTACAATGTTTTCAGGACACGCGCAAGCGATCCGATCAAATTGATCCTGGCAGGTCGTCAGGCCTGGCTGACCGGCGATATTACACAAGCGTATGAGGCGTCCCCGTACAAGGATGACATCCACTTTGTACCTTATGTCCAGCCCGGAGAGCTGGCCTTGCTGACCGGAGCTGCCCTGGCTGCGGTGGCCCCTTCCTTGCTGGAGGGCTTCGGCGTACCGGTCCTGGAGGCATTGCAGTGCGATGTGCCGGTATTGGTATCGGACCGTTTTTCCCTGCCTGAAGTGGGAGGTCCGGGTGCGATCTGCTTCGATCCCTTTTCACCGGACTCCATCGGAGAGGCCATGCTCCGGATTCTGGATCCGGAGGAGCGAACCCGCAGCATCGAATCGGGCCGGACCCACAGGACTCAGTTCAGCTGGGACGATTCTGCCCGTCATATTTTTGAGAAGTTGATATCCCTGGTACAATTTTAAGGCACAAGTCATCCCGCCAAGGCGGGATGACTTGTGCCGTTTCAAGATCCCTTTTTTCTTTTCAGAAGAATCCAATAAATTTGCCTTATGAGCACCAAATACAAATTTTTAGATCCTGAAGGCATTTATTTTGTCAGTTTTTCTACTGTTGGATGGGTTGACATTTTTACCAGACTTGAATACAAGAATATTATTGTGGATAGCGTACAGTACTGTCAACAGCGTAAAGGGTTAATCCTGCATGCCTGGTGCCTTATGACTAACCATGTTCATTTAATTTTTTCATCCGCTGAAAAAGGGAAACAATCTGAAATTTTGCGGGATCTTAAGAAATTTACTTCTAACCAAATCATCAAGGCAATACGATCCAATCCTCTGGAAAGTAGAAAAGAATGGATTTTGGAAATCTTTAAAAAGGCCGGAATTAGAAATTGCAATAATCAAAATTTTCAATTTTGGCAACAAGACAATCATCCCATAGAAATATATAGCCCCAGGATAATTTCCCAGAAAATTGAATACATTCATGATAACCCAGTCAAAAGTGGATTTGTGATTGAGGCAGAACATTATTTGTACAGCAGTGCAAGAAATTATGCAGGACAAAAGGGAATCCTTGAAGTGGAAATTTTGGATGTTTCTCCCAGTTTAGTTGGTTATGTTCATGTAGGAAGGTAGGTTCTTATGATATAAAGGTAACTTAAGGCACAAGTCAGAGACTTGCGCCAACATTAGGTTATGTTCATGTAGGAAGCTAGGCTCTTATGGAATAAAGGTAACTTAAGGCACAAGTCAGAGACTTGCGCCAACATTAGGTTATGTTCATGTAGGAAGGTAGGTTCTTAAGGAATAAAGGTAACTTAAGGCACAAGTCGGAGACTTGCGCCAACATTAGGAGACTTGCGCCAACAGTAGGCTTTTCATTTCTCGCTGGCCGCCAGAATAAAAATGGAGGGCTTGTCGTAAAATTCTTCCAAAGACTTATCCTTCCATTCCCTGATTATGCCGGAGTGAATTCTTTCGCCCGGGCCGCCCAGCTGGCTCGCCACGCTAAGCCACAAATCCTGGGGACATACGCTGAGCAGGGTGGTGAAGACCTGCTTGTTGCGGTAGGGCGTCTCCATGAAGATCTGAGTGATCCCGGAGGATTGCGTGGTTTTGGACAGTTTGATCAGGTCCTCGCGGAGCTCCTCTTTTTTGGAGGAAAGGTATCCGTTAAAACAAAATTTTTGTCCCGGCAATCCGCTTACCATCAGCGCCATCATCATGCTGTTGGGTCCCGAAAAAGGTTTTGCCTCAAATCCTTGCTTTCCGAGCTTTCTCACCAGGTCTGATCCCGGGTCCGCAATGCAGGGCATGCCAGCCTCGGATACGATGGCAATGTCCTTGCCGGTGTTGAGATACCGCACGAGCGCTGGCAGGAAATCGTCTTCTTTCATTTCGGCAATGTCCACCACCTCGATGGTTGATTGCGGAGACGGGTGACCGATGTCCCGGATCCATTTGCGCGTGGTCTTCGGCCTCTCCGAGACGAAATAGTGTATCCGGTGTGCGGCGGCAACGGCCTCCGCGCTCATCTGGCCGGGGCCGGCATCGCTGAGG
>CAYXKO010000099.1:0-7727 GCA_964465435.1 uncultured Saprospiraceae bacterium
GTCAATGGTGTCAGTTATACCCAAAGCGGTGATTACAGGACCAGGCTGCAAACTCATTATGGTTGTGATTCGGTTGTTGAACTCCACCTTCAAATTGATCCGGAATACCTTGTCGAAGACACGGTCAGTGCACTGGATCGATTTTACTGGCCAGTCACCAAAATAATTTACGAACTGCCGGGAATTTATCATCATTATTCCCGCTCGGTGGATGGTTGCGACTCTCTGCATGTTCTGGTCCTTGAAATTAGGAAAAGAGGAAATGTATACATCCCAAATGCATTCACGCCCAACGGGGATGGAGTCAATGACAGGTTCGTCGTGTATGCGTCCCCTGAAATAAGTTTGATCCGGAGGCTTCAGATATACGACCGTTGGGGAGAATTGGTTTTTGAGCAAAGGGATTTTCCACCCAATGTCGATATTTATGGATGGGATGGTAATTTCAAAGGCCAGGCTGTCAACCCCACAGTATTTTCCTGCGTGGTCGATTGGGTGGACAATGAGGGTGATTCGCATGTTCTTTCCGGTGATGCAACTTTGATCAGATGAAGCGGGACTACGGGCATCATGCGGTTTTGAGGTTTTCTTTTAAGAAAGTGCAGGCTTTCGATTTTGGTATAAAATCATGGCTTGACCATTGGACGATTTTTATGGCATGGATGGCAATGAGTTTTGTCCATCTGGAAGCCCAGACTGATACTGTTTTTTGGTTTGCTGCTCCCGATGTTTCTTATGGCTATGCCAATTTTGACAAGCCAATTTTATTGAGGATCAGTTCCACAGGATTGCCTGCGGATTTGGTTATTTCCCAACCGGCCAATCCGGCTTTTGTACCCATATCGATTGCACTTGGTGCGGGCGCTTCCCGTACTGTCGACCTGACTCCCTGGCTCGACCAAATTGAGAACAAACCTCCCGACCGGATCCTGAACAACGGTTTGTTGATCCGATCCACGCAGCCGGTTACCATCTATTATGAAGTGTTGAGCAGTCAATGTGCATGCAATCCTGAAATATTTGCTCTAAAGGGAAGTAATGCCTTGGGAAAAGAATTTGTCATCCCGATGCAGACATTTCTGGAAAATAATCCGGGTTATGTGCCTCAACCATTTTCATCATTTGAGCTGGTGGCGACAGAAGATTCAACGCAGGTGACGATTTTGCCAGCTCATGGGATCGTGGGGCATCCGGCGGGCATTCCATTTAGCTTGACACTCAACAGAGGACAAACCTATTCTGCCACCGCGTCGAATTATATTGCAGGTACACATTTGCAGGGTTCTGGCGTAATTGCCGACAAGCCCATTGCCATTACGATCAAGGACGATTTATTAAGTGGAGTGCCCTATGGGGGAGGCTGCGCAGATTTGGGAGGAGACCAGATCGTTCCAAAGAATGTATTGGGGACTGAATACATCATGGTGCGCGGATTTCTGAATCCTCCTTACGACAGGGCCTTCTTTCTTGCAACCCGGGATAGCACCATCATCTGGGTAAATAACCAGGTTCGGGATACGCTTATGACCGGTGAAACTTATGTTTGCGCAATAGGAAACAACAGGTCTGCCTATATTCGTTCCAGTGCTCCTGTTACAGCACTGCAGATGTCCGGATTTGGTTGTGAGGTTGGGTTAAGTATCCTGCCCCCCATCCGGTGTACCGGTTCTCAAAGTGTGGCCTTCACTCGCTCCCTGAATGAACCCATATTTTTGACATTGCTCGTAAAATCCGGTGGCGAGGGCAATTTTCTTTTGAATGGATCTGCTGTTGTTGTCGCCGCTCCGCTTTTTGACACAGTGCCTGGCACAAAGGGGGAGTGGATGAGTGCACAGATTTCTCTGAGTACTGCAGATGCTCCGGTGGGTGTTTCCTCGATCATCTCCAACAAAACTCACTTGTTTCACATGGGAGTGATCCATGGCACTCAGGGAGGGGGGTGCAGGTTTGGTTATTTTTCCAATTTTAACAGAATCGAGGCGAACTTTGGCCTGCAGGATACGGCCTGCGCCGGTGCCGAAGTGCTGCTTAGTTATAATGGGCCTTTGGGATCAGGGGCTACCGTGGATTGGGTTTATGATCCGGCTGTGCTAGTCAGAAGGATTGATCAGAAAAACATTTATCTGCGCTGGCCTGGTCCGGGTGTATATAGTGTCAGGCTGAATATTTCAGACTCGGAGTGTTCAGATACAAGAAGTAAGGAGATTGTGATATTGCCGGAATCAGATACCATCCTGAAGGTTTCTGCCTGTGATTATTTTGATTGGTCTGTTACCGGAGAAAGATACGACAGCAGCGGGGTGTATACGGATACACTGACCGGATACCTGGGCTGTGATTCATTGGTTATGCTGGATCTCAACATTCTTCCTTCTCACCGGTCCCGCGACAAAGTCAATGCTTGCGGTGCTTATTTTTGGCCGGCCTCGGGGAGGAGTTACACCGCATCCGGTACCTATACAGTGACTCTTACAAACAGCTCGGGCTGTGATTCAGTCCTGACATTGGAACTGGAAGTTTTGTAACCGACCACGGAAAGTCTGTATGCCTCCTCCTGCGATCAATACGTTTGGCCATTAAATGGCAGGTTGTTGACGGCCGGCGGCATTTATACGGATACTTTGGTCAACCACCGGGGCTGTGACTCCATCGTAGTGCTGGATTTAAAGATCCATAAGTCTGCATACAACTTGACTCAGGTAAATTCCTGCAGGGAATATATCTGGCCTGTTACTGGAGACAGATATCTCGTGAGTGGCGTATACCGCGATACTTTTCAAACCCTGAATGGTTGCGATTCCATCCTGGTCCTGGATCTTGAAATATTACCCGAAAACTTGTTGTCTGACACGGTTCAAACTTGTGAGTCCTACTTTTGGCCGGCAACAGGTGCTACCTTGACTCAAAGTGGAAATTATATTTCAACATTTATAAACAGTCACGGCTGCGATTCCATCCACAGGCTTAACCTGACCGTTTTAAAGGGCAGTGCTCAGTTTGACACGGTGGCTGTTTGTGGGAATTATACATGGCCGGCTAACGGTCTTAGCTATTCGCAAAGTGGGGATTATTTTTTTAAAGATGTTAATCACGTTGGTTGCGACTCTCAGATATTCCTGAACCTCAAAATTTACCCCCGGTATTCCTTTTCAGATACCCAGCGTCACTGCTCATTTTACATTTGGCCGGTAAATGGTCGGACAATTGAGGAGAGCGGAGATTACAAGCTTGAACTTAAGTCTCAATATGGTTGCGATTCGTCATTTTTCCTAAACCTGAGCATTGATCCGGATTATTTGATCGAAGACACCATCAGTGCGCTGGATCGCTTTTTTTGGCCTTTGACTAAAACGCTCTACGATCAGTCAGGCATTTACAGCCATCAGGAAAAAACCAAAGATGGTTGCGATTCTATTTTTGTTCTGGTACTGGATATAAGAAAAAGAGGTCAGGTTTACATTCCCAATGCCTTTTCGCCCAATGGGGATGGTGTGAATGATCGCTTTGTGGTCTATGCATCCCCTGAGATCAAACTGATCAGGAGGCTTGCCATTTTTGACCGCTGGGGGGAATTGGTTTTTGAGCAAAGGGATTTTCCACCCAATGAAAATATATATGGCTGGGATGGGTACTTCAAAGGGCAGCCTGCCGGACCTGCGGTCTTCGCTTGCGTGGTGGAGTGGGAGGATGGGGAAGGAGATACCCATGTCCTGTCCGGAGATGCCACCTTGGTTCGTTGATCTTGCTTCTGATCGGTGCCCGTTCAGATATTCCTGGCAAAGCTTGGCGCCGGCTTGGCCATATTCGCTTTTTGTATATAAAGAATTGCCTCCGCACCTTACATTTGCATCAGTTCAGATCTGGCTGATTAGGTATGCAGGTTTGATTTCCTTAAATTTGTAAACAATGAGCTTAGATTGGTTACCTCTTGACCGCCCTGTTTTGCTTGCATTTGGAGCCACCATGTTTACCTGGGCAGTGACAGCCCTAGGCGCGTCCCTCGTTTTCTTTTTTAACAATATCAACAAGAGGGTACTGAATCTCATGCTGGGCTTTGCCGCAGGAGTAATGATAGCTGCAAGTTTTTGGTCGCTCCTCAATCCCGCCATCCAAATGGAGGAAGAGCGGAATGCCGCACACCCCTGGATTCCTGCGGTGGCTGGATTCTTGACAGGCGGGGCTTTTCTGTATCTCGTGGATCAGCTCCTGCCGCATTTGCACAGCAGGCTATCCATCGAACATTCCGAGGGCATTAAAACCTCCTGGAACCGGAGTGTCCTGTTGATTCTGGCCATTACCCTTCACAACATACCGGAAGGCCTGGCTGTAGGTGTGGCATTTGGCGCATTGGCCGGCAATCCGGATCCCGGCATTTTGGCCGGAGCCGTAACCCTGGCCATCGGAATCGGCCTTCAGAATTTTCCGGAGGGGGCTGCAGTTTCCATACCCTTGAGGAGGGAAGGGTTTTCAAGATCCAAAGCCTTTATGTACGGTCAGCTGTCTGCAGTGGTTGAGCCCGTGGCAGGGGTTTTGGGTGCCCTGTTGGTGGTCTATATGCAGCCCATATTGCCTTATGCCCTGTCCTTTGCTGCAGGCGCCATGATATTTGTGGTGGTAGAAGAGCTTATTCCGGAATCGCAATCGGGACATGAAACGGATTTGTCCACCATCGGCGCCATGTTTGGATTTGCCACCATGATGCTGCTGGATGTGGCGCTGGGTTGATCAATCTTTCATTCTGGCTGGGACTTCGGATTTCCTGGCATTTGTTGCATTCTTGGTTTTGTAATTTCCTGGAGGAGAATAGACTCAATTTTCATTTTATAAAATTTAAATTGAATATGGATGCTTTTAAAAAAGGTCCATTAAATTTGCAAAGACCAAATCTTTCAAATTACAGTTCCATCATTATGAAATATCTCATCCAATTACTGGTTTTAGGTTTCCTGTTTTTTGTCAATTCAATATCGCTCTCAGCCCAAAAGCCGGCGACGCCTAAGGATTCCATATGGGTTTTGGAGACTCGCGATGGGAATACCTACATGGGTACCATTCAGAAGAATCGGGATACGACCCTCATCAATACCAAGTTTGGATTGCTCAAAATTCCCAATTCCAACATAAAGTCACTGGAACCCTCATCCATGGCTGGCACCATGGTTCAGGGGGAATTCTGGCAGGCAAACAATTATGCAACCCGTCATTTTTGGGGCCCATCGGGTTATGGCCTCAAAAAAGGACAGGGTTATTATCAGAACACCTGGGTGCTGATGAATCAGGTCAGTTATGGATTTACGAACAATTTCACCTTGGGGCTGGGCGTCATCCCGACCTTCCTGTTTGGAGCCAGGGAGTATATCCCATTTTGGCTTACGCCTAAATTCAGTTTTCCTTACAAAAACGGAAAGGGAGCATTTGGATTTGGAACCATTCTGTTCGGACTTTTGGGTGGTGATGTGAATGAAGGAATTGGAATCCTCTATGGTGCCAACACTTTTGGGACCCCGGACAAACAACTCACCCTGGGTTTGGGATACGGATACAGCACGGAAGGAGGATTGGCTGAATATCCCACCATTTCACTCAGCGCCCAGCGAAGGATCTCCAAGCGCTGGGTTTTTCTGACAGAAAATTATATGCTGGCGGTAGGCAATGATGCCGGGTTGTTTGGATTCATTTCCGCAGGAGCCAGGTACATGGGCAAAACAGTGGCCCTTGACTTTGGGGGAATTGTGCCTTATGGAGGAGATATTGATTTACTGATCGCCGTACCCTGGCTGGGGATCACTGTGCCGTTTAAATAGGGTTTTGATTATCCGTGGTCCGGGCTTTTCGTCAGGTTAAGACCTGAGCTGTTTCATTTCAGATGTCCATCCCGAGCCAGCTTTCTGCTGCACGATAATTCAGCCAGGATTTTTCATCCGGATCCAGGCCAGTGCCTTCAATTAATTTTCCGGGACTTAACTCGCCCAAAGGAAAAGGATAATCGCTACCGAGGGCGACGCGCTCGACACCAAAGAGGTGAATCAGCTTCAACAGCATATCTTCATCGTGAACCAGAGAGTCCACCCAAAACTTTCCCAGATAACGGTCCGGATGATGTGAATTGTCCACAGCCATCAGATCGGGTCTTACCTCAAAACCATGACGGATCCTTCCATAACTTCCCGGAAATGCACCTCCGCCATGCGCAAAGGCAACCCTTAGTTTCGGGAATTTTTCAAATATGCCTCCGAAAATCATGCTGCAAATGGCAAGTGAGGTCTCCGCAGGCATCCCTACCAGCCAGGGCAGCCAGTATTTGCTCATTTTTTCTTTGCCAACCATGTCCCAGGGATGTACAAAAAGGCAGGCGCCCATTTCTTCCGCTGCGGCATAAAATTCGTGCAGGGCGGGATTCTCCAGGTTCCAGTCGTTGATGTGGGAGCCGATCTCAATGCCGGCCAAACCGAGCTCATTGACACAACGTTCCATCTCCCGGATGGATAGTTCCGGACTTTGCATCGGGACGGTCCCCAATCCAATGAATCGGTCTGGAAACCTTCTCACACAGTCTGCTATATGATCGTTTAGAAACCGGCTCACATCATAACCATCCTGTGCCTGCGCCCAGTAGCTGAACAGTACAGGTATGGTGCTCAATACCTGAATGTTGATATTGTGACGGTCCATGTCCGGGATCCGGTCCTTGGGCTCCCAGCAATTGCTTTCGATCTCCCTGAAAAACTTGTTGTCGATCATCATCCTGGCTCGGCAATGCGCATGATGCTCCAGGGAGACAAAGCCGTTGTATCCGAATTTTTCCGCCCAGCGTGGCAGCTTTTCAGGCAGGATATGGGTGTGTATGTCAATTTTCTTCATGGCGCAGGCTAGCCGTGTTTGTAATAAAAACCAAGGCTGCGTTTCATTTGCTCTGGAAGTTCGGGCAATTCAGATCTCGGGATCAGCAAGGTGGAGATATTGTGAAAGTCCAGAAAAATCTGGTGCTTCTTTACCGTGTCCATCAGATATTCATAGCCGGATGATCCTCCGGTTCCTGATTTTTTGCCAAGCATGCGCATGACCATCTGCGCGTGCCGGTACCTCCAGTTGGTAAGGAGTTCATCCATCTCTGTGATCACATTGATCAACCTGCAGGGCAATTGCAGAATGGGTTCATTGCCGTACAGCTGAATCAAAAGTGCAGCAATGGTGGCCTTGAAACTCAATTTCACCTTGCCCTCAGCGATCAGATTATTATGATGAGCCTCGTCAAAGACGTTGATGAAAAAACTGTCGGTGTCGCCATTCATTTTTAATCGCATTTCCTTCTCATGCTCTGAGAGGTAATCTGAATTCAAAATGGCTTCCCGTTCGCGTTGCAGCATATTTCGCACAGCCTGCATATACTTGCTCTTGAAGTCATAGTCGCCCATGTCGAGAAAGGGCGTGCGTTCCAGCCAGGCCTGCACAAGGTCGAACAGGCTCGCTTCGCTTTCTATTTTTTCGATCTCCTTCTGCTGGCTTTCATCAAATTCGTGATAGTATTTGTAAGGAGTATAACTGATCCGCTTTTCGATTTTAAGCCCCAGCGTCACTTCCAGTTTTCTGAACTGGAAGCTTTGAAAACCTGATGCCGGAAACAAATAACCTCTGAAATCCAGAAAATCCAGCGGGGTCATGGTTTCCAGGACTTTGATCTGCTGTGTAAGCAATTTTAAAATTTCATTGACCCTCTCCAGTCTGAG
>CAYXKO010000100.1:0-7703 GCA_964465435.1 uncultured Saprospiraceae bacterium
CCTGAAAGATGTCCGTGCTGATTACAGGTTCAACATGGTGTTGGTCTAGAAAAAGGTGAAAGGCAACACGGCTGCATACAATCAGGCGAACGCCTATTCAGGAGGCAGAAATGGCCCGATGGGAGGATTTGAAAGCCTTCCCAATCCGGTGCCTGCCGCCAGAATGACCTACAACCACGTGGCCCGTATCATCATGGATGGCTACGATGGGCTAGCCGGGTACCTGCCAAACAACATAGCGGCAGGATCCACCTACCACATCACTTATACTACAAACATTCCTATTGCCTGGAAAGAGGACAATATTGAGATCATTGGCCTGATGTTTGGACCTCAGGGAGAAGTGGTCAATGCCACCAAAACCTCCATTGCAGAGGCTGTTGCCAATGGACTTTATACTTCCACGGAAAACCCTTCCGGTCCGCTCACCCAGTTTAATATGACCCCCAATCCTGCAAATGAGGAGAGTCAGGTGAATCTGAATCTGGAATCCCCTACTCAGATGAACCTGGAAGTTCTGGACCTGACAGGCAGAACCATTATGAGCAGAAACTATGGTATGGTTCAGGGAGACTTAATCTTCCCCATCAACGTAACCAGCCTTAACAACGGAGTCTATACCATCCGCATCACCCTGGATGGCCAGGCCCAAACCAGGAAGCTGGTCGTCAATCACTGATAAAGAGATTATCTTAATAAATAATGAAGGAAGTACCTGATTTTGGGTACTTCCTTTTTTATTTGGATATTTGCTGCCCAAATGGGAAATTTCAATATTTCAACCCGGGTCGCAGAAATGCAGGAGTCTGCCACCCTCAAAATGGCACAACTTGCCAGGGACCTTGCAGGCAAGGGAAAAGATGTGATCAACCTAAGCCTGGGAGAACCTGACTTTAACACACCTGAACATATAGTCCGCAAAGCCAAGGAAGCTTTGGATGATGGGTTTACCAAATACACCCCGGTAGCAGGTACTCAGGAACTCCGGGAAGCCATCAGCCTTAAGTTTAAAAGGGATAATCGTCTCGATTATGCCCCGGACCAGATTCTGGTTTCCAATGGGGCCAAGCAATCCTTTGCCAATCTTTGTTTCGCTTTGCTAAACCCCGGTGACGAGGTCCTGCTTTTTGCACCTTATTGGGTATCCTACTATGAGATCATCAAAATGGCCGGCGGCACTCCTGTCCTGGTCCCGTCTGATGTAAACTTTGACTACAAGCCCAAAATGGAAGACATTGCCTCCAGGATATCCCACAAGACCCGGATGCTTGTGTTCTCCTCCCCCTGTAATCCAACGGGCAGTGTTTTCAATCAAACTGATCTGCAATCCATTGCAGAGACTGTCCGGGACTACCCGGACCTGCTGGTCGTCTCCGATGAAATATACGAATACATCATATTTGGACAAGAACACATTAGTATCGGCAGCCTTCCCGGCATGCAGGAACGCACTGTAACGATCAATGGATTCTCCAAGGGTTTCTCCATGACCGGTTGGAGACTGGGCTATATGGGAGGCCCCAGGGCTGTGATCCAGGCTTGCACGAAGGTCCAGGGCCAGTTTACCAGCGGAGCCGCATCATTTACCCAAAAAGCAGGTGCATTTGCCTTATTGTCGGATCTTGGCCCAACCCGCCAAATGGGCGAAGCCTTCGACAGAAGAAGGAAAGTCCTCCTGGAGGAAATCAGTCAAATTTCATCCTGGGAAGTAAACAATCCTCAGGGAGCATTTTACATATTACCCAAGGTCTCTCAATTGTTTGGCAAAACCATCCGCGGCAAATTAATCCAATCCGCAGAAGACCTCTCCCTGATCATTCTGGAGGAGGCACATGTTGCCTTGGTTGACGGCGATGCATTTGGCGCCCCTGAATGCCTTAGAATATCCTACTCTCTTTCCGAAGACAAGATCCGCGAGGCCATGAGAAGAATCAAGGCCCTTTTAAGCTGATCTCCCGGAACTTAATGCGTTTCTTTTATGGGTTTCATTTGAGGAAACAGCAACACCTCCTGGATAGCCTCCTGGCCGGTCAGCAGCATGGTCAATCTGTCAATTCCGATCCCCAAACCTGAGGTTGGAGGCATCCCATACTCCAAAGCCTGGAGAAAGTCTTCATCCAAAGCCATGGCTTCTTCATCCCCTCTTTCTGCCAACTTCAGCTGCTCTTCAAACCTCTGCCTTTGATCAATCGGATCGTTCAGTTCGGTGTAAGCATTTGCTATCTCCTTTCCATTGACGTATAACTCGAAGCGTTCCACCAGACCTTCCTTTTCTCTGTGTTTTTTGGCCAGAGGCGTCATTTCAATGGGATAATCCGTTATGTACGTAGGTTGGATCAGGTGATCTTCCACCAACTCTCCAAATATTTCATCTATCAGCTTACCCCGGCCCATGGTCAAGTCCACTTCAATGTGTTTTGATTTGCAGAATGCCCTCAGTTCATCTTCTGACATGGACTCCACCCGGATTCCGGCATATTCGACAATTGCGTCATACATGCTGAGCCTCCTGAATGGCTTTCTGAAGCTGATCAAATTATCTCCCACGGTCACTTCCGCCACCCCATTCACTTCTGTAATCACCTTTTCAAGCATGTCCTCGACCATTTCCATCATCCACAGATAATCCTTGTAGGCGACGTAGATCTCCATGGAGGTGAATTCCGGATTGTGCGTGCGGTCCATACCTTCGTTGCGGAACATTTTTCCAAATTCATATACGCCATCAATCCCCCCTATGATCAATCTTTTCAGATAGAGCTCATTGGCGATACGCAAAAACAAAGGCATGTCCAGGGCGTTGTGGTGGGTCCTGAACGGCCTTGCCGCCGCACCTCCATGAATACTTTGCAACACCGGAGTCTCCACCTCAAGCCAACCCCGGCTATCAAAATAAGACCGCATGCGGGAGATCAACTTTGCTCTTTTTACAAAAATTTCCTTGACAAAGGGGTTTACGATCAGATCGACATATCGCCTTCTATACCGGGCCTCGGGATCCATAAAGGCATCATGCACTTTACCCTCCGCATCCACCTTGACAATGGGTAAGGGATGCAGGGACTTGGCCAGAAAATCAAAGTTGGTAACGTGGACGGTAATTTCACCGGTCTGGGTTTTAAAGACGTAACCTTTCACACCAATGAAATCGCCGATATCGCACAATTTTTTAAAAAGCGTATTGTAAAGAGACTTGTCCTCGCCCGGGCACAGTTCATCCCGATTTAAATAAACCTGAATTTTTCCAGTGCTGTCCTGCAATTCGGCGAATGAGGCCTTGCCCATGATCCTTTTCATCATTAACCTCCCGGCGAGCACGACGCTGGTAAAGGAATCCGGCTCTGACTCAAACCTTTCGTGAATTTCCTTTGCCCAGGTATTGACCGGATAGGAAGCATGGGGATAGGGATCCAGACCCAAAGCCCTTATTTCATCCAGATACTGCCTCCTGATAATTTCCTGCTCACTCAAATGTGCCATCTTCAAAAATTTAATCGGCAAATATACATACAGATCCCTATTTATATAAAATCTATTGAAGCATAGCAACATAATAAGACTTCGAACTCCTCGATTGAAACATAGCAGGCTCGGCTTGCAATCCGGACATTTGATCGGAAAGGTTGGTGAATCGGGTTTAAATGGACACCCCGTTCAAAATAAATCAATTGGGACGAAAACCCAGTCTAGGTCTTTCAAATGCCTTGGACCTGGTCTCTTCATGTCTCAATTCGCGGAGATCCTCAGCCAAAATGAGATTTTTATCTGCCAGTTCGAGTTCGGTGGGAGACAGCAGGGAAAGCCGGATATTCTGAAGCTTGACCACTTCCTGGACCAAATTGCGCACGGTGCGGGCATTTCCGAAATATTTATCCTTGCCTGTGTGTAACTTCTCGAGGTAATACAGCAAGCTCACCTTGGCAGTGTCATCCAGTTCAAAACCCTGGTCCACAAACATCTTTAAGGCGATTTCCATTAATTCATGGGCCGTGTAATCCTCAAACTTGAGAATCCTGTCGAACCGGCTGTTCAGGCCGGGATTTGACTTGAGAAAATGCTCCATCGGTTCGGTATACCCAGCCACGAAAACAAAGAACAAGCCTCTCTGATCCTCCATTCTTTTCAATAAGGTCTGAATGACCTCGCCGGAATAATCACCATGGCCGGCCTGAGCCTGGGTCAAGGAATATGCCTCATCAATAAAGAGTACACCGCCAATCGCCTCCTCAATCTTTTCAGCCGTTTTGATGGCAGACTGACCAATATATCCAGCCACCAGGCCCTGTCTGTCTGTTTCGACCATATGTCCACGCTCCAGAATTCCAAGTGCTTTAAAAATCCTGGCTAGAATTCTGGCCACGGTACTTTTTCCGGTGCCCGGATTGCCCAGGAAGACGGTATGCAAAGAGAACTGGTTCAACACCTCTTTGCCGGAGCGCTGCATATATTGGACAATCTGGACCAATTCTGCAATGTCTTTCTTGACCTGTGCTATACCGATCATTTGATTCAACTCTGCCAATGCCTCCTGCAGCATTTTTTGATCCACAGGAATGGCCGGCCTACGCTTCAATGGTTCCAGCTGGATGCCTGCGACATCTTCCTCACTCACCTCACTAAGTGTGGCTGCATCCATCTCCTGAGCTGCACCCGATGAAATCAAGCGAATGCCAAGGTTTACCTTGGCCTTATCGATCAGATCAAAAACAAAACGGGCATTGCCAAAGGACTGGGATCGGTTTCTGTATGCGTCGAGGATGATGGTCTTCAGGCTCTCCCATGCGGCAACTGAAAACCGGATGCCTTTTTCTTCAGCAGCAAATTCTGCAATGGAGCATAGTTCCTGGGGGAGATAATCCGGGAATTCGTAGTAAAGCTTGATCCTGCTTTTCATGCCCGGATTTGAGTCCAGAAAATACTTCATTTCCTTTGGATACCCGGCCATAATAATGGCTATGTCTCCAGGGCCATTGGACATTTCCTTGACCAAAATTTCTATCACTTCGCGTCCAAAATCCTTTGAATCATCATGGGACCTTGCGAGCGCATAAGCTTCATCGATGAATAGGACCCCACCCCTGGCCTTTTCTATGACCTCCTTGACCTTGGGTGCTGTTTGCCCTATGTATTCCCCCACCAGCTCGGCACGGTCTGCCTCGTACACATGGCCTCGGGATAATACCCCCATTTTCTTATACAGAAGCCCCATCATCTTGGCCACGGTGGTTTTACCGGTACCCGGGTTGCCTAAAAATACCGAATGAAGCACGATCTGGTCTTTTTCGTCCAGGCCTTTTTCCTTCCTCAGCTTTAAAAATTGTATGTACTGGGCGTGTTCCCTGACTTTTTTCTTTACTTCCTGCAAACCGATCATTCGGTCCAGATCGGACAAGACATTTTCAAAGGTCCTGGTGTCTTCCAGGGGACCTTCCAAAACCAGGGGTTCACTGCTGTAAGGCAAGGTAATCATTGGAACACCCTCCTCAAATTCATCGCATACCTCAAACGACATGACGCCCAGGAGCTCGTCCATAAATACCACTTCAACCGTGTAGGTCCCTTCCCACCAGGAGCCCTTCACATTACTGCCCCACCCGGCTGTGATCACTATGGTCGAATCCTCTTTTCGTACCGGAACAAGCCGAACGAGCTGGCCTTTTAATTCCCTGGCTTCGTTGTGGAACTTTATAAATAATTCGCACTGCCAGTTGGGCTGCTGACAATTATTCCGCAGGGCGACCTCCGCATAGATATAGCGCGTTTCCTCTCCATTAAAGGACTTGTAATACATCCTTTCCTGTTCCGGCAGGTCATCAAACGGCCCTTCGTACAATTTCAGACTCTGCAATTCCACATAAGGATTCATGTCGAGATCAAGGCCTACACCCGGATCCTCCACATAGAAATACTTGGTGGCCACCTTTTCTCCATCTATCCAGGCCTCCCAGCAATAAGTACCCTTTTTCCAAAAACTACCTTCCTTTTTATTGCCCCAGCCTTCACGGATGTAAACCAGATGCTCAAACTTGGAGATCTTTCTTCTGAAGCTCAAATTGCAGACCTCCTTCCTGTTTTTGATCAGGCTGAAACATTTCAATTCAAAATCAGCTTCCCAGTAATCGAGGTCAAACCACTTGTTAATAAAGGACAGTTCGGCGTATATGTAAGTTACACTAAACCGGTCGAACACCTGCCGGTATTTCTTTTTGTTGTCTGCAAGCCATTCAGTTGAGGAATAAACCTTTAACTCCTTGAACTTGTATTTTTTAAAGTCAGAATGCCTGGATAGTTCTTCCATAAATTCAGGATGGGTGATCAGAAATCTCTCAAGCGGGCTTAATTTCCAAGAGGCCTCAGCCCCCGCAGAAAGTCTTGAATTTCTTTATATAAACCTCCCAAATATCTTTTTGTTCCTGGACCTCATCGTCATCGCAAAAATCAGAAACCTCCAGAATGGTTTCATTGGTGATATCTGTCTTATATATGCGAAACTGCAAATATTCATCGGGCCTGTCTTTCCAGACGTATTTGACCAGTTCATCCTCAATATCCATAACCAGGGTAGCCTCCTCGGAATCTCCGTCCCAGGAAAAGGTATAATCATCCCCAATGTTATCTACCTCATCGCAAAACCACCTAATGATTGCTGTCGGCTGGGTGACGAACAAATAAATAATGGAAGGTGAGGCCTTAAACATGAATTCGGTCTTGAATTCTACTCTAGCCATAAGATGTATTTTATATTACCACTTCTTTTTCTTATCACGGGCAATATTAGTTGGTTTATTTATTTTTTTATGGTTTTATGAACTTTTTTTAGGAAGATTCGATTAATAGGGGTAATTAGGATTGGTGTGCCCACTCTGGAATAAAGCTATTGGGGGCACGCCTTTGTTGTTTAATGTATCATAACAATTTGTCAATCAAATTTTTAAAGTAAAACCCCCTCCATGCGTCAGTTAAAAATTACCAAATCCATCACCAACCGCGAAAGCCAGTCTCTGGAAAAATATCTTCAGGAAATAGGTAAAGTGGATTTGTTAACTCCCGAGGAGGAAGTCGAATTGGCCAAACTGATCAAACAAGGTGACCAGACGGCCCTGGAAAGGCTTACCAAAGCGAATCTCAGGTTTGTCGTCTCTGTTGCAAAACAATATCAAAATCAGGGTTTATCCTTGTCGGACCTGATCAATGAGGGTAACTTAGGACTCATTAAAGCGGCTCAAAGATTTGACGAGACCCGGGGATTTAAATTCATCTCTTACGCAGTATGGTGGATCCGCCAATCCATTCTGCAGGCTCTTGCCGAACAAAGTAGGATCGTACGTCTTCCACTCAACAAGGTGGGTTCTCTCAATAAAATAAACAGGGCTTTTTCTGAACTGGAGCAGGAATATGAAAGAGAGCCTTCGCCGGAAGAACTGGCCGCTCTTCTTGAAATTCCCACTGAAGAAGTGGAGACCACTCTTGGTGTCGCTGCCAGGCACGTTTCGATGGACGCTCCATTTGTTGAAGGGGAGGACAATTCGCTGTTGGACGTACTGGAAAATGACAGCACACCTGCCACCGATGCAATGCTGGAATACAAGGATTCACTCCGAAGGGAGATTGAGCGTGCTTTAGGCACCCTGACTGACAGGCAAGCCGACGTCATCAAACTTTACTTCGGACTTGGCCTGGAGCACCCTGAGTCTCTTGAAGAT
>CAYXKO010000101.1:0-5963 GCA_964465435.1 uncultured Saprospiraceae bacterium
GGCTTCACGCCTTTGGCGTGATAAACTTCTCGCCCAGGCCTAATTAAATTTTCAATAAAAGTGGTCCCACCTGGGCTTCACGCCTTTGGCGTGATAAACTTCTCGCCCAGGCCTAATTAAATTTTCAATAAAAGTGGTCCCACCTGGGCTTCACGCCTTTGGCGTGATAAACTTCTCGCCCAGGCCTAATTAAATTTTCAAGAAAAGTGGTCCCACCTGGGCTCGAACCAGGGACCCTCTGATTATGAGTCAGATGCTCTAACCGGCTGATTTACTTTACTTTACAAGACCAAACCTTTGTCTGAACTTGTGTTCTTCTATGGATGGTTACCAAATTGGATACCAGATTTTATTGTAAAAGCACAAATTTATATTCTGTTGGGGAGATTATGCCATTTGCCCCCTAAAAAAATAATTTCAAAATTTTTCAGTCGGAGGGAACCATTTTTGGATTAAATTTGTATATCATGATTGAAATAAATTTTTAAATTTGATCTTATGGTTGATTCTGCAGCCTGCCAAACTGCTAAGATGTGATATCATCCCCTCTGGACCAGGATTATTAGTAACCCCTGGTCTTACGAGTTGTACGGAAGAAGAAGATTATTAAAGATTAAGAGGAAGCCCAGCTTCCACCCAACATGCAAAGAGGATCGCTAGATCCAATAAAATTTATGGCTCATCAAACCATGTTGGTTTTCAATATTATTGTTTAACAAGGATTTGTTGATGGTATTTACCGTCATAAATTCATAAATTTCATTTTATGAAATCTGAAATTGCCATGCCCTTTCCTAAGGGCCTAAACCCTCTATGCACTGCTGCCATATCCACGAATCTGGTAATTATTCATGTTAAAAACTAAATTCATGTTTCATTTTCAATTTTTACAAAAGGGTGGTCTTCCAATAAGTGCCCCACAAAGAGTAGTAAAGTCAAAAAGAACGAATCCACGCCTACCCTATGTCCTGATTCCTCAAAACATCGATATCCATGCTTTGATAAAATCAAACCCCATTCCTATAAAATATCATAAAAATAACCTAACCATTCAGGCAGAAAAGGCTGTCCTTATTCTGTCCCAGATAATTGACAGGGCCAGTCTGAAAAAATCACTGAACTTGGCAGGCTCCTCCTTCTTCGTATCCCTGAACTCAGGAATTCTCCAAACCCTCGTACGTGACTATAATATTTACTTAAAGTGGCTCGAATGCCATAAAATAATCGAAGTAAATCCTCAATATAAAAAGGGATCCACTTCACGACTATACAGATTGGCTGGCCAATACAGGGGTAAACAGACAAAGAAATATGTCATCCAATCCAAGGTGATCCGTAAAAAATTGGACCAGGCAGGCATTTGCAAAACTACGGCAGGAAAATATTCTGCTCTATATCAAGATCTCATAGGTTTAAAAATTGAATCAAAATCTACCTTAAAAGCCATGCATAAACCTGGATTCCTCAGATCACTGGCTCAATCTGAATCTTGGTCTGACATCCATAAAGTAGTGAAAAAATTCAAAAACAGGAGCCCTTATTCTGGACTTCATAAAAATCATATCAGACGAATCGCCCGCAAACTGACCATTGAGAAATTGAACAGCTGGGAGGGCGCAGTCTGTAAAATAGAAAATAAACACTTCTACTTTAAACAAGACAAAACATCCATGAGATTGCACACCAGTGCTGTGTCCCTTAAAAAAGAATTACGCAAGTACCTGATATACAATGAACAAAGATTAGTTGCCTGCGACATTAGCAATTCGCAGCCCTACTTCAGTGTAGGCCTGTTTACCAACCCCAAGAAATACCTGCCATTGGTCCTGCAATACGTCCGTACATACGAAAATACTCAGTATGATTGGGTATATAAGTCCATCAAGCGCATTATGGAGACTAATGCCAAAGGTGATTATCCCGTGTTGGATTCAACCAAAAAATACTTTGATCTGGTAATAAGCGGAAAATTCTATGAATTCATGACTGAAGAGCTTACCAAATCAACAGGGAGGACTTGGAACAGACAAGAGGCAAAACTACAGATGCTCATGGTCCTATTCAACCCTCCAAAATTCAAGAAAATACCTGGTCGGACTATTATGAAAAAAAATTTTCCACAGGTACTGCGCTTCTTCACCCTGATCAACTATGGGTTTACCCAAACGAAAAATCAGCAAATGAAGTCAATGACAAAATCTCCATATAAAAATGCCCTGTCGAGAATCCTGCAGAGGATGGAAAGTGAGTCTGTATTGGACGACATCTGCGGGTCTCTCAAGAAAAGTCATCCCAATATACCTTTATTCAGCCTTCACGATGGCATAGCCACTAAGGTTGGCGACCAATACCTTGTGAAAGATGTGATGGAAAAAATATTGGAGAAAAACATTGGATATAAGCCAAGGATCGTGATTGAGTGGGATAAATGGGGCATTGGCAGATACCCTGCATATTAATCCTGATCTTAACCATTGGTTTATGGAAAATTATAGGATCAGCCAAAGGCTTAAAATCTAAATAATTTAATCATATTATTGTATATAAATATCATATATATTTTAATGTTTTAAAATTTAGAGCATTTGGTTTATTTTAAGCACTTGAAAACCAGCCGTAACAATATGCCTAATCAAAATCCTGAACAAAAGGCGAGAGATCAGATTGATGCCCTCCTGACAGCCAGTGGTTGGTTTATCCAGGATTTTAATAGGATAAATCTTGCTGCAGGCCAGGGCATTGCCATCCGTGAATACCAAACAGATGTGGGCCCTGCTGATTATGTCCTGTTTGTAGAAGGCAGGGCTGCAGGTGTGGTGGAGGCCAAGCGAGTGGAAGATGGTGGTAAAATGTCTGTGCATGAATCGCAGGTGGAAGAGTACTCCAGGGCTAAATTGAAATACATCAACAACGAACCCCTGCCCTTCATTTACCTCAGCACTGGTGACATCAGCCGCTTTGCAGATGCAAGAGACCCAAAGCCCAGATTCAGGGAGGTTTTCAGCTTTCACCGTCCTGAGACACTGGCCAAGTGGTTGCGCAAGGAAAAATCTCTGCGTAAGGCTCTGCATGAGGATCTGCCAGCCCTTATCACAGAAGGACTCAGGGATTGTCAAATAGAGGCCATTACCAACCTGGAAAAATCTTTTGCATCTGCCAGACCCAAAGCTTTGGTGCAGATGGCCACAGGCTCAGGAAAGACCTTCACGGCCATTACCACAGTCTATCGTCTGCTCAAACATGCAAAAGCAGAAAAAGTCTTATTTCTGGTGGACACCAAAAACCTGGGTCAACAGGCTGAAGGGGAGTTTAGAAAATACCAGCCACAGGATGACAACCGCCTGTTTCCTGAATTGTATGGGGTCACCCGCCTGAACAGCTCTTACATCCCACAGGATAGCCAGGTATACATCAGCACCATCCAGCGCTTATACAGCATTTTAAAAGGCACTGAACTGGACGAATCAGCCGAAGAAGAAAATCCAGGTGAATACTCCTCTCAGGCCAAAGAACCCATGGCAGTGGTGTACAACGAAAAATTGCCTGTTGAGTTTTTTGATTTTATTTTCATCGATGAATGCCACCGCAGCATCTACAACCTTTGGAAGCAGGTATTGGACTATTTTGATGCCATGCAGGTGGGACTCACAGCCACCCCTGACAACAGAACCTTTGGATACTTTAATCAAAACATTGTATCAGACTATGGTTACGAGAAAGCGGTCATCGATGGAGTGCTGGTCCCTTACAATGTGTACACCATAGAAACGCAAATCACGCAAAAAGGAGCCAGCATCAAGATGGGTGAGATGGTGGATAAGCGCGAGCGTCTTACCCGCAAGAGATTTTGGGAAACGGTGGATGAGGACGTGGAATATAGTGGCAAACAACTGGACAAAGACATTGTAAATCCCAGCACCATAAGGACCATCATACGGGAGGTAAAAGACAAATTACCTCTGATGTTCCCTGACCGTTTTGACAGCAAGGGGGAGTTTGAAGTGCCCAAGATGCTCATTTTTGCAAAGACGGACAGCCATGCGGAGGACATCATAGAGATCGTCAGGGAGGAGTTTAACGAAGGCAATGATTTCTGCAAAAAGATCACCTATCAGAGCAAGGAAGATCCCAAGACCATCCTCTCCCAGTTTAGAAATGACTATTACCCACGTATCACAGTCACCGTGGATATGATAGCCACAGGTACGGACATACGCCCCCTGGAAGTGCTTCTCTTTATGAGGGATGTAAAAAGCCGCAGTTACTACGAGCAAATGAAAGGTCGTGGTACACGCACCTGCTCATTGGAAGAATTGAAAAACAAGGGTACGCCCAGTGCCAGGTTTTCCAAGGACCACTTTGTGATCATTGATGCCATAGGGGTGGAACAATCCCAAAAGACAGACAGCCGTCCTCTGGAAAAAGCCCCTGGTGTATCTCTCAAGGAAGTACTGCACCGCATAGCAGTGGGAGACCGCTCTGAGGAAATGATGAGCACCCTGGCCAATCGCCTCCTGCGTCTGGATAAACAAATCAACGAGCATGAAAAACAGGAGTTTGAGCAAAAAGCCCAAGGTCGCAACATCCCTCAGGTAGTCAGGATGCTCCTGAATGCCCATGACCCTGATACCAAAGAAAACATCAAACAGGAGGTACACAGGGAAATGCGTGGACAGGCTCCTGCTGAAATAGAAAAGGAGGTTGAAAAAAGGACTCATAAGGTACTGGAGGATGCCATCCAGTGCTTCCACAATCCAGAATTGAGGGATTACCTCGTAGATGTCAGAAAAAAGTATGACCAGATCATCGATGTGGTGAACATGGACAGCCTTACTAAAAGTGGCTGGGTGAAAGACCAGAAAGCCCATGCAGAGGAGCTGGTCACACACTTCAGAAGCTGGATAGAAGAACATAAAAATGAAATCACAGCCCTGCAGATCTTCTACGACCAGCCTTACAGGCGCAGAGAGCTCACCTATCAGATGATCAGGGACCTGAGTGAGAAAATACTCCTGGAGCGTCCTACGCTCGCTCCCATGAAGGTCTGGAATGCCTATGCAGAACTGGAGAAAGCAGTGGGCTCTCCCAAAAATGAACTGGTAGCCCTGGTAGCCCTCATCCGCAGGGTGGCAGGCATAGATGAGGCCCTCACCAGCTATGACAAAACAGTGGACCGCAACTTCCAGCAATGGCTGTTTAAAAAGCAGGCAGGCACCCTGAAATTTAACAAGGAACAGATGGAATGGCTTCACATGCTCAAGGAGCAGATCGCCACTTCCATCCATATAGAAGCTGATGACCTGGACTACACGCCCTTTGACTCCAAGGGAGGCAAGGGCAAAATGTGGCAGCTCTTTGGCGCAGAGATGGAGACGATCATTAATGAATTAAATGAGGTACTGGCGGCATGACGAACAATCAATTACCGATAGGATGGACTAGTACTAATCTTGGATTCTTTATGAAAAAAGGTACAGGATCTGTAAATCCTTTATCATTTCCCAACGAAGAATTTGATTTATACAGCATACCAGCTTATGATAGTTTGGTGCCTGAAAGATTACTAGGGTCACAAATTGGTTCTACAAAAAAAGTGGTTCAAGAAAATGATGTACTGCTTTCTAGGATTGTACCTCATATTCAAAGAAGTTGGATAGTTGGTCCAAATCAAGGCAGAAGACAAATTGGCTCTGGAGAATGGATTATATTTGATGGTAACCATCTCTCAACTTCATATTTGAGGTACTTTCTTCTGAGTTATGATTTTCATCAGAAGTTTATGAAAACTATTTCTGGCGTTGGGGGCTCATTAACCAGAGCAAATCCGAATTTAACTGCAGAATTTAATTTTCCCCTCCCCCCTCTCGCTGAGCAGCACCGCATAGTAGCCAGGATAGAGGAGCTGTTCAGCAGTCTGGACAAAGGCATCGAGGCTCTTAAAACTGCGCAGCAGCAGCTCAAGG
>CAYXKO010000101.1:6063-7689 GCA_964465435.1 uncultured Saprospiraceae bacterium
AGCAGTCTGGACAAAGGCATCGAGGCTCTTAAAACTGCGCAGCAGCAGCTCAAGGTGTACAGGCAGGCAGTGTTGAAATATGCATTTGAGGGTCGCCTCACCCGCCCCAACCTCCAGGAAGGCGAATTGCCTAAGGGGTGGGTGGTAAAAAAATTAAAGGAAATTGGAAAGATTGAAACAGGTATTACACCTTCTAAATCTAATCCAAAATTTTACAGTGAAGGTATATATCCCTTTTACAAACCTACTGACCTAGAAGCTGGAGCAATTGTTAATTTGGCAAGAGAATACGTTTCGGAAGCTGGAAAAGATGATGGTAGATACGCACCAGAAGGGTCTACTTTAGTTACTTGTATTGGTGCAACCATTGGTAAGACCGGTTTATTGACATTAGGAGGAATTTTCAACCAACAAATCAATGCAATTATTCCGCACATCAAATACAATTCAAAATTTATATATTATCAGGCAGTTTCTCCGAATTTTCAAGCCCAAATAAAAAGAAATGCCTCTGCCACTACTTTACCTATACTTAACAAGGGAAAATTTTCAGAGTTACCTATGTTAACGTGTGACATTAATGAACAAGAAAAAATTGTCCAAGAAATAGAATCCCGCCTCTCCGTCTGCGACAAGATAGAGGAAAATATAACGCAAAGCCTGCAGCAAGCTGAGGCCCTCAGGCAGAGCATCTTGAAAAAAGCATTTGAGGGTAAGCTGGTCCCCCAAGACCCCAGTGATGAACCTGCATCTGTTCTCATGGAAAAAATTAAAGCTGAACGAGCTGGACTAAATAAGAAAAAGTTAGTAAAATAATTGACGACTAAAATAAAAAGGAAAAAGTGCGATATGGCATCAACAAACGTGATAATACTTAATCGATATACCCAACTACCTGTCCTTCTCGATTATTTAGAGAGAGAAAAATTGGTTTTACTGGATCCTAAATCTTGGGAAGATAAAAACGACTCATTGATTATTGAAGAGTATAAGAAAAGAGCCTCAGTGAAAAATTTATTTGCTCTATGTTTTGTCTTGGGTCATGAAACAATCCACCACTGGAAAACATTTTCAAATGGCTCAAGTGGATGTTGCATTGAATTTGATGCAGTCCAGTTGATTAATATTTTCAACAATGACAGTCAACTTCTCCATGGTCAAGTAAAATATAAAAAAATCAATGAATCAAAGCCAGGTAGTTTTGCGTTGGATGAAATTCCATTTATAAAAAGATTGCCCTACAAACTTGAAAATGAGTATCGGGTTATTTGGCGAGGAAACAATCAAAACAACTTTGAAATTAATGTACCTATTAATATTGTTCAAAGAATAACTTTCAGTCAGCAAATGCCTATACCCGTATTTGAAACTGTTAAATCTATTTTGATGGATAGATATCCTAGCTTGAAAAGAAAGATTTTTATGTCAACTTTATATGAAAATAAAACTTGGATTAATAACTTTAGAGTAATACAATGAGCACAGAACAAAATAACACCTCCAGCATCATATCTAAGGTATGGAGCTTTGCCACTGTACTGAGGGATGATGGCGTAGGATACGGAGACTACCTGGAGCAACTGACCTATCTGCTTTTTTTAAAAATGGCAGATGAGTTCAGCAAGC
>CAYXKO010000102.1:0-7665 GCA_964465435.1 uncultured Saprospiraceae bacterium
TAGGATTCTGATCGTTTTAAAAAGATCACTTTAACAAAACACAGATATCATGGAAAAAATGAGCGAAACGACCAACGCACTAAACTGGTTTGAGATCCCGATGACAGACGTCAGCCGTGCCCAGGCATTTTACGAAAAGATATTTGACATCAAAATGCACCTCATGGATATGTTGGGCATGCAGATGCTCATGTTTCCAAGCCAAAGCCCCAAGTCCGGCGGCGCACTCGTCAAAAGCGAAAGTCACAAGCCTTCCACGGAAGGAGCCGTGATCTACCTCAACGGAAATCCGGACCTGCAACTGGTTCTGGACAGGATCCCGGGTGCCGGCGGCAGCATTGTCATGCAGAAAACAATGATCGACGAAGAGAACGGATACATGGCGTTTTTTACGGATTCAGAGGGCAATCTGGTAGGACTCCATTCCAATACCTGAGCCTTATTTTGGCAGGATCGGAATCCTGACTATATTTGCCTGAAGCACAACCGGAGTCACAAAAATCAGTCAATGGAATGAACAGATTCAAGAATCCATGTTTTGAGCTGATCCTGTGGGTCCCGCTCCTGATCTTGCTGGGTTCCTGCGGACTGGCCAGACCCAAAGGCTCATTTGATCCCAAAAAAACAGGGCTGGCGCCCCGGTACAACGATTCCTATTATTGGGCGGCGCTGCCTCCGCGGGCTGACCCCTCGGATGAGATCCCCAAAGGCGTGGAAAGCCTGGTGACCCAGGATGTGGATGTCTTTTACATCCATCCGACATCCTATATTTACCGAGGAGAAGGCAGGACCTGGAATGCGGACCTGCTCAATGGTGAGATAAATGAATCCACCGACCGGGGATCCATCCGTTATCAGGCCAGCATTTTCAACGAATCAGCCAAGATCTATGCACCCCGGTATCGCCAGGCGATCTATTATTCCTTTTTGAGCAAGGATACACTATCCCGACAAAAGGCTTTGGATCTGGCTTATGAGGATGTGTACAATGCTTTTCTGTATTTTTTTGACAATTTCAACAAGAACAGACCCATCGCCATCGTAGGACACAGTCAGGGGGCCTTGCTGGCGACCCGACTGCTCAAGGAGGTCTTCGACAACGAGGCCATGAAGGGCAGGCTCGTGGTGGCCTATGTACCCGGATACCCCTTGCCCGCCAATACCTTCAAATACCTCAAGCCCTGCGAATCGCCCAATCAAACCTCCTGTGTGTGCAGCTGGAGGACGGTGCGCAAGGGAAAAATTCCCAAATGGGCGCGCAGGGAAGAGCAGCTTATCATGACCAATCCCCTTTCCTGGAGAACGGATACGGTCTATGTACCTGCTACTGAAAACCTGGGCATGTACCTGAGTAAAAAAGAAGGGATCAAAAAACCCGGAGTCGGTGCGCAAATCCACAAGAACCTGCTCTGGGTGGACAAACCGAAATTCAAAGGCAGTATTTTGCTGTTTTCCAGCAACTACCACCGGGGCGACTTCAATTTATTTTACCTCAACGTGCGATCCAATTTCAGGCAACGCGTCAGCGCCTACTGGAGAAGATGAACGGTCCTGACACCAAGCGCTCGATGAAAAAAATACTGGTGACCGGAGGCACGGGGTATATCGGCAGCCACACGATCGTGGACCTGATCCGGGCTGGCTACGAGGTGCTGAGTGTGGACAATCTGATCAACAGCGATGAATCCGTGCTGGATGCCGTGGAACAGATCACCGGCGTACGGGTGCGGAATGTGAGGAAGGATCTCTCGGATCCCGATGCGGCTGATTTTCTGAAAAACGAACTGGGCACGATGGATGGCGTCATCCATTTTGCCGCCCTTAAGTCCGTGGGCGAATCCGTGCAACAACCCCTGCGCTATTACCAAAACAACCTCAACAGCCTGATCCAGCTGTTGCACTGGGTGGAGGACTGCCGGATCCCCCATCTTATTTTTTCCTCCTCCTGTACGGTATATGGAGACACCGATGTGTTGCCCGTGCACGAGGAGCTGCCGTTTCTGCCTACGGGCTCGCCCTATGGCCGCAGCAAGCAGATGTGCGAAGAGATCATCCGGGACTTTTATAAAGACCGGTCGACGGACCGGAAGGCCCTGTCGCTCCGCTACTTCAATCCGGCCGGAGCCCATGAGTCAGGCCTGATGGGTGAATCGCCGATCAATCCACCCCTGAATCTCGTACCCGTGATCACCGAGACGGCGATCGGCAGGAGAAAGGATATGACGGTGCATGGCTCTGATTACCCCACCCGCGACGGCAGCTGCATCCGCGATTACGTGCACGTGATGGACCTGGCCAGGGCCCATACGCTGGCGCTGCGGAGGCTGGAAAGCGGAGACCAGAAAGTGGCGGTGGATGCCATCAACCTCGGCATGGGTCAGGGCGTGACCGTTCTGGAAGCCATCCACGCCTTTGAAGAAACCACCGGACTAAAGCTAAACTATCATCTTGGGCCCCGGAGGCCCGGAGACCTGCCTGCCGTCTATGCAGACAAGCGGAAGGCCACGCAGCTGCTGGGATGGAATCCGGAGCGGGATATCCGCAGGATCATGTCAGACGCCTGGGCCTGGGAAAAAGCCAGGACAAAGGGATCCGCCGGGGAACTTTAAAATCCGGAATGGTCAATTACACCCCAATCAGGTCTCAATCCGACTGAAGTTAAATCGAATAAGTTCTTCATAAATCTGGAGGATTGTGTAACACTCCTCATTGATAGTTCTTAAACTTATACACTTCAAAAAAATTGAAAAGGGATGCTCTTGTATTATTCTTGACTACTAATTTAAAAATTATTGATATCAAATTCTAAAATTTTCGGACTGCTCTGATGCGATACTGTGCAGTATTCTTTCCAATTGTTGCAATGTCCCCGGTTCCAAACTGAATTACAAAGGCTGTATTAGATTTAGCTTCTGTGGAAGACCAATAATAATCAAAATGAGTAATGGGATTCGTCAATGGATCTCCATCATTATCCGCAATTTTATTAATAAAGTACCTTGCATTTCTTAACAAATTAAGTTCATCAATAGAGGGCAAATACCAATCTGAGAACCCATCATAACTATAGTCAGTACATATTTGGGCAGCACTGGTAGTATGTCCAGCTTGATTAATTACAGCGTTGGAATTCTCCTGCCCATTCCAAAGGCTTTGGGCGCCAATACCAATTAAAGTATTACCTACATTGCTCCATCCTGTTCCATTTGAAACATCATTCAAGCTTACTATCAGTCCATGCTCATTCCCATCCTGGTCATTGTAAACATCGAAAATTATTCCTCCTTGATAATATTCTCCTATAAAATGCTTTGTTAATTTTTTTGCTTGTTCGGAATAATACGAGTAGGGTACACTTAATAATTGGCTATTACTTTCTAAGGTATAATTGTTTCCCCCCTGAATATCAATTCTAGTTCTAACAAAGAAAGGTCCATTTACCCAATTAATTTTATTTAGAGATCCTAGCACTGATATGCCATCACCAATATTCAGAGTGACCAAACCATTTGCACTGGTCGTAGGAGATTGCAGTTCTATAAATACTATATTGCCACTGATAGATTTTTCCAATATTGAAATTTCAATTCCAATTTTCTGGTTTGACACCAAAGAATTGTCATTTTTTCTAATAATTGCCTGATATCCCATAATTTCAGGCGTTTGACAAACAAGATGATTTCCAACGTGAGTGAATAGAAAGCTAATAAATAAAATTTTTCTCATAAAACTATTACTTTAAAGGTTTTTAAATAACTTTCTTTAATAAATACACCCAAAAAATATATGCCGGGTAGATAATGATTCAGGTCAATTTTACTGAATTCTAAATTTGAAGTAGAGCATTCTAGAATTTTTCCATCCCCGCTCCATAAAATATATGTATGGCCAGAAGGGGCAGCCAAATCTATGATATTTCCGGATTGATTCAATCGCAATAAATCAATATCAATTAAGTCTCTAGATCTTGTAAGATCATTAAGAAATGGTTGTTGAATGCCTTCAGTTATATTAATCAAATTGTCGGAAACATAATTATCGAAAACTTGACCGATCGAAAATGAGACAGTTGTAGTTCCGTTTGAAACGAGACCTCCAGAAGGGACAGGACCTGATTGACTCAAAGAAGAATTAATGAAAAAGACTCCAAAAGTCAAAATAAATAATGCATTCTTCATAATTGCTTAAATCTTAATTCTCAAAGATATTGAAATTCTTTTAACACTTATTATATATTAATACTTATAATATGTAATAATAATGTTTATAACATTTTGTACCCACTTTTTTCATTGATGAGTTCCAATTATACGTTAGGTTTTTATCAAGCTTGTTGATATTTTTCACTTTCAGCTGGATTTAATCTGTAAAATTCGATTTACAATTATAAACTCACATAAATGCAAGCAACCCACTTTCAAATATGCAGGTAAGTTGACGCACTGCTTTCAAATTGAATGCCATCACTAGTTTTAGCCCTTACGGTGAATTTGTGCAGTCCAATAACAAATTCCGTTTTTAATATAAAACCTGTTGAAAAATTAAATAGGACGACTCCAAAAGAATCATCTATTTCAACTGATAAATCAGTTCTATCCAAGATATTTGATCCTGCATTAATAAGCTGACCCTGATATATTATCTCCCTGTCACAAAACAGTTCGATGGTCTCTTTCTTCAGTTTGTTGATATACACCTGCTGACATGTAGTAGCTTGAGCGGATGGGATAAAAGCCCAATGACTGCAACTTCTCGAAAAGGATCGTTCCAAATACCAGTCTATGGCAAATTCATTCCGAATGGTGTCTTGTCTTCCATTTTTATATTGCATAATAATCAGGTTGCCATTTCCAATAATTTTATGACATTCCTCACAGCAACTTTTATAGATTAAAGACAGAATAAATAAAAGAAGGTAGAGAATAAAAGGATTTGTTAACTTTTTCATTTTTCTACCTTAATTACTTTCTGTACTATAAAATCACTCAGCCTAAACTTACAATAATAATTTAAAATTACTAAATTGTAAATTTAGTGCAGCATAAAAATACAACAATTCTACTGCATTATTACAAACTTTTTTTATGCACTTTCAATGCACTTCAGACAAGATCTTATTGGCGGGTCATGATCCTCTATACCAGTACAACTAGCATAACAGGCAATCCATGCTTTGTACATAGCCTTTAGTTTAATATTGAATATATCATGCATACCCAAATTCAAAATATTTTCGTTTCACTACATATGGTTTAACAAATGAACCAAGAAAATTAGTCTTATTCAACTACTTACTTTGGATTTGGAAAAATAGAAAATATCCAGTAAATCTTCAAGGATCTGGCTAACATGGATTCCATCAATGCGTTGAAAAGTTAATTAGAAATTTGAATCCAAAAATCAGGGTGTTCTCACAAAAGACGAAATCAATTTTCAGGGAGTAACAGCGCGGTGTCGTCACACATGAGGTCCGGACATCTCAAAGAGCATCAGAAGGGGACTTCCCGGATATCCTTTTCAGGGCCGGGAACCCAAAGGTTCAAAAGGATACTCAGCTGCGCCGTCTAACAAAAGTTAGCTGCAAAAAAAAATCACTTTAAGAATTGAATTGTATATAATAATATATTAAATAAAATATTAATATATTTGAATTAAATTTACGATCTCATATAAACTCCAGTTTCTGGATGCCGGAGCGCTCTGCGCACCTGAGGGTACAGACGGTGCAGTGATCGGGATCGGGTCCCCTGCAGATGGATCTGCGCAAAAACGGAAGGTCGCTCAGGCCGATCAGGATCTCCCTGCGCACCTGCTCCAGGATGCCTTTTCTGGGATAGGAGCTCCTGGCCACCAGGCTGATCTCCCTGACGGGCTTGGGGGGGGCAAACTCCCGCAGTTTTTGCTTTTGGCTCGTGTGCAGGTTGAGCGTGGCCAGGTGCGGGACGATGGTGACTCCCTCGTATCGATCCACCAGGTTGATCAGGGTCTCGATGCTGCCGGCCTCGTAGTGCACATTATCCGACCCGGAACTGTTTTTCTTCAGTTCGCAGAGGTTGAAGATCTGATTGCGCATGCAATGGCCCTCCTCGAGGAGCCAGAGCTGGTTGGGATCAATGTCGCCGGGCAGTATGTACTTCTTGCGGGGGAGCTTCTGGCTGCTGGTGGCGTACACGAAAAATTCCTCATAAAACAAATGGTGCTCCTCCAGCTCGGGTTCATGCAGGGGCGTGGCCAGGAGGGCCATGTCGAGCTCGCCATCCAGCAAGGCCTGGACAATGGCACCCGTGACCATCTCCCGGAGGTGGATCTTGAGTTCGGGGTGGTTGCCGGCCAGGTTTTTGACAAAATAGGGCAGCAGGTAAGGCGCCAGGGTCGGTATGATGCCCAGCTGGATGTTGCCCTTGACCTCGTTCTTGGTCTGCCGCACGTATTCCCTCAAATCCTCGGTCTCTGCCAGGATCCGGCGGGCCCGGGCGATGAGCTCCTGCCCTTCGGCCGTGGGGACGACGCCCTGGCGGGCGCGGTCAAAGATCACGATGCCCAGCTCCTCCTCGAGTTTGCGCACCATCATGCTCAGGGTGGGTTGGGTCACAAAGCAGGCCTGGGCCGCCTTGACAAAGTTTTTGTGCCGGTCCAGGGCGACCAGGTATTCCAGTTGCTGAAAATTCATGGCTATAAATGTTATCTATACAAAGATAAAAAATATCATTTACACCTATATTATTCGATCGCTAAATTTGCATCGTAATTATTTCCGGCCGGGTTTCCTCCGCAAAAGCCAAAAAGAATGGCCCCAGGGGAAGCCCCAGCAAATTCGCTCAATAGGTTTTCATAGTATAATGAGTGCTTAGAAAGGGGGGCATGATGAAGTTCATGCCCCTTCTTCATTTTAGGCCACTTCCCATCCTTCCCGGCCATTCAGGCAACACCCCAGTCCCCCCTTTGCTTGCTGCGCCGCCACAATACCCGGGCCCGATTTCGAGTTAAAATGGCTAATATTGCCCTTGTAAAATAAACCTGCATGGCTCTCGCACGCTTCATCTTCATTTACCTGTGTTGCATCACCCTCCAGGCGCAGGAAGAGTGGTCGCTTCAAAAATGCATCCGGCAGGCCCTTGCCGAAAACCTCAACCTACGGCTGAGCGAGGTAAACGTCCGTTCGGCCGGGATCGATCTGTATGCCAGCCAATGGCTGAGGAGTCCCAACCTCAGTGCCAACCTCAACTCAGGATTGAGCATCGGTACAAACGTCAACCCAGCGACCAATACCCTGATCACTCAGGATATCCTTTTTGGAAGCACGGGGCTCAACGGCAGCGTCACGATCTGGCAGGGAGGGCTGATCCACCAGACCATCCGCCAAAACCGCAAATCGCTGTCTGCCGGAGAGAACGACTTCCTGCAGGCCCAAAACGACCTGGCCCTCCTGGTGGCCAACCAGTACCTGACGATCCTGCTGTCCGAGGAGCGGAGGGTCATTGCAGAGTCAAGCCGTAAGACCAACGCCAATACCCTTGAGCAGCTCAGCAAACTGTTTTCTGCGGGATCGCGGCCCGAGGCCGACGTCCTGGAGGGGCGTGCGCAACTGGCCCGTGCGGAGCAAAGCCTGATCCAGGCTGAAAATGCGCTGGAGCTGGCCTGGCTGGCCCTGAAGCAATCCCTCAG
>CAYXKO010000103.1:0-7614 GCA_964465435.1 uncultured Saprospiraceae bacterium
GTATTGGCAATTTCACCGGCATTAGCTCCTTTGACGCTGCCTCCGTACAAGAGCGAAACCCCATTTGCAGGTTCAGGACCATATTTTTCGGCTAACCAACTCCTGATACGGCTCATCATATCCAAAATCTGTTCCTGACTCGCATTCAAGCCGGTCCCAATCGCCCAAATTGGTTCATAAGCAATCGAAACAGACCTTATATCACTGACAATCAAATCCATAAAATCCCTCTCCAACTGTGCTACTACATAATTCCATGGATCTCCCTCCTGCCTTATTTGTATTGGTTCCCCACAACAATACACTACTTTAAGCCCTGCATCCAAAGCCGAGTGAATTTTGCTCCTGATCCGGGCATCTTCATTTGGATTCGCCTGTCTCACCTCACTGTGTCCCAAAATAACATATTCAACTCCCAAATCCCTCAGCATCCAGGCTGATATTTCAGCAGTATGGGCACCGGACTTTTCTTCGTGACAGCCCTGTGCCGCCAGAACACAATTATTTGATATATAACTATTTAATAAAGAAATATGAGTAAAAGGAGGGGCAATGACAAACCTGACATTTCGGGACGTAACATCTAAAATCTCATTTACCAATCTGGCTGCTTCGGACGGAAGTACGTTCATCTTCCAATTACCAATGACCAACTTTTCTGATTGAACCATAAAAAATCAAATTATGGTTCAAAAGTAGCTCAAAATTCAGGTCTTTAGAACAATTGGCATTGCATAACCGAAATTCAATCCTTATTCTGAATCCACTTTAGAACAACAACATTAAGTTTAATGATTTTTTAACCTTCCGAATTTCAAAAATGATGGCCTGCATAAAATAAATATCTACTTTCACCCTTGGGTAAAGGCATAACATCTTAAGCCATATTTTTACACTGAAAGTCTTTGAATAGGCAAATAAGGCAATTTCCAAAAAATGCAAGACATTCTTAAAGATGCATTCCAGGACAGGGATTTAAGCTGGCTAGATTTCAATTACAGGGTTTTGCAGGAAGCCAAAGACACCAGTGTTCCACTCCTGGAACGGTTAAGGTTTCTGGCCATCTACTCTTCCAACCTGGGAGAATTCTTCCGGATCCGCGTAGCCCATCACCGCAACATCATGCAACTTGGCAAAAAGACCAAGAGCGAGTTGGAATACAATCCCGCCTTACTTTTAAAGGAATTATACAAGGTAGTCAATAAGCAATTGGACGAATTCAACCTGATCTTTGATGAAGAGATCGTACCCGGTTTGGCAGCTGAAAATATCCATCTGAGATCTCACCGGGAACTGACAAAAGAGCAGGACGCCTTTCTGGAAAACTATTTTAAAGAATATTTACTCCCTTTCGTACAGCCAGTTTTGTTGGTCGGCAATAAAATAAAGCCATTCCTAAACAACTCTGAGCTATATCTGGCCATCATACTCAGGGCAAAAGACGATCCCGGTCAAGCCGACCAGTATGGTATCGTCAAAGTTCCATCAGACCACCTGAACAGGTTTGTTTTTCTTCCCTCTCAGGAGGGAATGCACGAGGTCACCTTGCTGGATGAAGTGGTGCGATATGCCTTAAAATGGCTTTTCCCCGGATACCACATCATCCACTCATATTCAATTAAAATTACCCGGGATGCAGAACTATATATAGAGGATGAATATTCAGGTGACTTGCTTGAAAAAATCAAAAGAGGCCTTGTCAAACGCAACATTGGTCCGGCTTCCAGATTGGTTTATGATCAGGCGATGCCCAAAACAATGTTGCATTATTTCCTCCAATTATTGGAAATCCACAAAACTGACCTTACACCCGAAGGCAGATACCACAATAATTTTGACTTCTTCAACTTCCCGGATTTTGGCAAGACGCACCTTCGCAATCCCCCATTAAGGCCTGTACCCTACCCGCCTATACAGAGTGCACCGGACATATTTGAGGCGCTATCCAAAAACGAACATTTGCTTTATTTTCCATATCAAGATTACGAATCAGTAATCAAGTTTTTCGAAGAAGCTTCAAAAGATCCATACGTCACCCATATCAGGATTACGCAATACAGGGTGGCAAAAAATTCACGGGTCATGGATGCGCTGATCAGTGCTGCCTCTTCCGGCAAGAGCGTATTCGTATTTATTGAGGTCAAAGCCAGATTTGATGAAGCGGCCAACCTTGTTTGGGGAGAGAAAATGCAGAAAGCAGGAATCAAGGTCCGATACAGTTTTCCCGGCCTGAAGGTTCATGCAAAAGCTGCTGTCATTACACGCAGAATGGATAACGAAACCAGAAATTACCTATACCTGAGTACAGGAAATTTCCATGAAGGTACTGCCAGGGTATATTGTGATTATGGCTTATTTACAACCGACAGCAGACTTGTTTCTGAAACCCTGAGGCTTTTTGGCTTTTTGGAAAGTGTCCGGTTGCCGACGGTCAGTTTTCGCCATTTATTGGTGGGACAATTCAATATGAATGAAGACTTGAAAGAGTTAATTCTGTTTGAGAAAAATGAAGCACTGGCTGGCCGAAAATCCGAGATCATTCTGAAAATGAATAATTTGCAGGACCCTGAAATCATCCGATTACTGTACGAAGCAGGCCAGGCAGGTACAAAGATCAAGTTGATAATCAGAGGAATCTGTTGCCTAATACCGGGCAAGAAAAAGTTGAGTGAAAACATCGATGGAATCAGCATTGTAGACAGGTTTTTGGAACACGCAAGAGTGTATTATTTTTATCATCAGGGACATAAAAAAATATATCTTTCCTCTGCAGACTGGATGACCCGAAACCTTCACTTCAGAATTGAGACTGCTTTTCCCATTTATTCCGAGGATCTAAAAAATGAAATATTAAAGATCCTTCATTTGCAACTTTCAGACAATGCAAAAGCCAGAAGTTTAAGCCATAAAAAGGTTAATCATTACGTTCAATTGCCCATTGCCAGGACCATCAGAAGTCAGATCAGTACCTATCGATACTACAAAAAAAAGAAATACGAATAAGAGATTATGAAGTCTGAAAATAACACACCTTTTGAAATTGTCTATGTCCATGTGCCTTGCGGTACCCGCAATAATGCAGTTTCCATTGCCGAAGCAGCGATACAGGAGAGCCTGGCAAGTTGCACTCACATCATAGACGCAAACTCATGTTATGAATGGAATTCAGAGCTTCAAAAAGAAAATGAATACCTGGTAATTTTAAAAACCCTGCCGGAAGCTGTTTCCACTTTACAAAGTCTCATTGAAGAAAGACATGAATATGACCTTCCGTGCATTTTGGCGATAAAGGCCGTTGTAAATAAAAGTTATTACGATTGGATGAAAAAACAAATTCGCATACCACGGATCAGTGCCTAAATACCTGTCCATTCCTCATGGTAAAATTAATCTCAGCCCTGGAAGCAATTTCCGGATCATGGGTTACGATCAAAAGTGTCATTTGCATATCCTTTCTGATCTTCAGCAACAGGTTGAGGACCTCATGGGCATTTTGCTGATCCAGATTTCCGGTCGGCTCGTCAGCCAGCAATATTTTGGGCCTGTTGATCAGGGCGCGGGCCAGGGCTACCCTTTGCTGCTCTCCCCCGGATAGTTCAGAAGGCTTGTGGTTTAACCGGTCAGACAATCCAAGGAATTCCAAAAGGCTCTGGGCCCGTGATTCCACTGTCTTTGTTTCAAATCCGGCTATGAAACCAGGCAGAGAGACATTCTCCAGGGCTGTTAATTCCGGCAACAAGTGGTGAAACTGAAAGATAAAGCCAATACTGCGGTTTCTAAAAAGAGCGAGTTGCTTGTGATTCAGACTAAAGACATCCGTGTCATCCAAAACAATCTTACCGGCATCCGGCTTGTCCAAAGTTCCAATCAAATGAAGCAAAGTACTCTTTCCGGCCCCGGAAGAACCCATGATGCTGGCCACCTGCCCTGCCTCCAACTCAAGATCAGCGCCCTTTAAAACGCGCACATTGCCATAAGACTTTTCAATTCCCTTGCAATAAATCATTGATTAGCAATTAATTAAATTGGATGCACTTGTCTGATCGGTGCTAAACGATCACGAAACTGCCTGATTATTTCACCACAAATATCTAAATTTGCCCTCCGTAAGATAAATTTTATCATTGAGATATACATTTTACGGACCCAACCTGCGTTTAATGTTAAACAAAACATAAATCCACGCGGAATTCCGTGAAAACCAACGATGAAAATATTAATCATTTGCAAGAAATTTCCCTATCCGCTTTCGGATGGCGAGTCTGTGGCCATAATCCAGATGAGTAAAGCCCTGGCCGAAAACGGATGCGAAGTTTATTTGCTTGCTATGAACACCACCCGTCACCCGTATAAGGAAAATGGCGGAGTGCCCGAAGAGTTGAAACACTTCAAGGAGACCTATCAGGTTGTAGTGGATAACCAAATCAGAACCTGGGATGCGTTCAAGAACCTGTTTTCAAAAGATTCGTATCACATCACCCGCTTTGTATCCAGGGACTTTGAAAATAAATTAAAAGAAATTCTTGCGACCCACAAATTTGACATCATTCAACTTGAAACCCTTTATCTGGCTCCATATATTAAGATCATAAAATCAATGTCACAGGCCCCTGTTGTCATGAGGGCCCACAATATTGAGCACGAGATCTGGGACAGGATCAGTAAACAAATCAAATTCATTCCCAAAAAGATTTACCTCAAGTACTTATCCAAAAAGCTAAAAAGATTTGAGATTGAACGTCTTAACGATTACGACCTGTTGATCGCAATCACAGAAAGGGACCTCAGGATTTTCAGGGATCTGGGTTACAAAAACGGCTGTCTCGCTGCGCCTGTGGGCTATAAATTGCAAGGCAAAACCACATCGACGGCTCATTTCAGCGCCCCCTTAAAAATGTCTTTTATAGGCTCTCTTGATTGGATGCCCAACCTGGAAGGTCTCAATTGGTTTCTGAGTCAGATCTGGCCGGAGATTAAGAAATCCTTTCCGTCTGCAGAATTCCATATTGCAGGAAGAAATGCGCCCAAATCCTTAAAAGAAAGCCTGAAGGCGGGCGTCCACTTTCATGGCGCAGTTTCGGATTCGGCTGAATTTATTTCACGTTACCCCCTATTCATAGCTCCCATCAGAGCCGGATCAGGACTTAGGATCAAAATTTTGGAAGCAATGTCTCTGGGCCGGGTCGTAATTACAACGTCTATGGGTTTGGAGGGTATACCGGCAGAAGATGGCAAGCATGTGCTGATCGCAGATAATGCAGGCCAGTTTCTGAACGCATTGAATTTCTGCTCTTCTCACCCTATCGATATGGAAAAAATTGGCATGGAGGCCAGAAACTTTATCCAAGAAGAGTTCAACAGCGATAAACTTGCCCAAAAATTAGTGCAGGCTTATCAGATGACCCTATCCGGAAACCATTACGATTGAACTAAGTGATTTTTCTAAAAATCATTTTCTTTAGCTGTTTATTTCTCATTCTGCACAGCTACCTGTTTTACCCCTTAACCCTTTTGCTGGTTGATAAAATCAGAAAGAAAGCCAATCCGTCAAAATTGTTGACAGAAGAGGAACTTCCATTTATTTCGACCATTACTTCAGTATACAACGAGGACAAAATTATTCACGATAAAATTAAATCGCTGACGGAGTCGGATTATCCGAGAGAAAAACTAAAAATCTACGTCGGGTCGGATGCTTCATCGGACAGATCTGATCAAATTCTCGCAGAATTACAAAAAAACATCCCGCTCATTCAGTTTGTGAAGTTTGAAAAAAGGCGGGGTAAGACCTCTGTCATCAACGACCTGATGCAATGTGCGGCTGAACACAAAAAGGCTGATCAGGATCATGTTTTTGTTTTTACTGACGCTAATGTAATATTAAGGAAAGATACTCTCCGACGCCTGGCTGAAAAGTTTACTTCCCCTGAGATTGGACTTGTCGACTCAAGGATAATACCAAAATCATCTGGTTATGAGGGCGTTGCCGAAGCAGAAAGCCGATATATTGGCCTTGAAACCCATATTAAGCACCTGGAGGGAAAATTATGGGGCATGATGATGGGAGCATTTGGCGGCTGCTTTGCAGTCAGGTCAAATTATGCCACATTGATTCCATCACGAATGATAACTGACGATTTTTACCTTAGCATGCATGTACTCAAGAAGGGAGGCAAGTGCATCAGTGCACTGGATGCAATCTGCCTTGAAGGCATTCCCGGTGAGATCAGGGAAGAATTCAGAAGAAAGGCCAGGATTTCCTCTGGTAACTTCCAAAGTCTGAGGGAGTTTCATTCATTTATTTACACCCTTCCTGTAACCAGGGCCTATGCATTTATCTCCCACAAGGTTCTTCGGTGGGTTGGGCCATTTTTACTACTTGCCATTTGGATGATCAGCTTGTTTCTGGCTCTGTACCTGCCACATCCCCAATCCATTTTCTACGCCTCTGTTTTTGGTACATTTTTGATTATCCCCTGCGTTGACTGGATTCTTTCCAGGGTTAACATCCACATCACCATTCTAAGGGCTGTCAGGTATTTTCTTTTTATGAACATTGCCCTGCTTTTAGGGTTTGTTAAATATTTGCGTGGTATAAAACATAGCATATGGGAGCCTCCGAAGCGAAACAATCTGTCATGATCCAATTCAATAAAATTGAGGAAGCAATACAGGACTTCAAGGATGGCAAACTCCTGATCGTAGTAGATGATGAAGACAGAGAGAATGAAGGTGATTTCATATGTGCCGCTGAAAAAATCACTCCTGAAATTGTCAACTTCATGGCCACCGTCGGCAAAGGGTTAATCTGCGCACCCATCACGGAAGAAAGAGCCGACCAACTGAATCTCCCTTTAATGGTCAGATCAAACACATCCTTGCACGAGACAGCATTTACGGTATCCATAGACCTGATAGGCCACGGATGCACCACCGGCATTTCAGCCTATGACCGCGCCCAAACCTTGAGATCCCTGGCAGACGTGAGATTCACCAGCAGTGATTTTGCACGTCCCGGACACATCTTTCCCCTGAGGGCAAAATCAGGAGGAGTGCTTCAACGTACAGGACACACCGAAGCCGCTGTGGACCTTGCTAAAATGGCAGGGATGAACCCTGTAGCGACATTGGTAGAAATCCTGAATGACGATGGCTCCATGGCCAGGCTGCCACAATTGATTGAAAAATCTAAGGAGTGGAATATTAAGATCATTTCAATAAGTGACTTAATCGAATACAGACTCAGAAGTGAACGCCTGATCCATGTTGATGAAAAATCTCAAATAGCGATAGATGGAGATCCTTATGAGATCATCCAGTACAGTCAATTCAATACCAGCGACAAGCATATTGCCCTCGTTAAAGGCAAAATCGATGCATCACAGCCTGTACCGGTAAGGGCCCAGTATTGTGAAGGTTTCTCTGAGATCCTTGAATTAATGGTGTATCAGGAACATGCTGTTCTTTCGAAAGTACTTAAATACCTGAAGAATCAGGAAAGCGGCGTGATTCTGCTCATTGCAAATGAAGGCAAGGAAAAATATCCACTTAGCAAAATTACCAGGACCGCTACAAGAACCTCAAGACCCGAACAAGATCAAAGGGAAATTGGAA
>CAYXKO010000104.1:0-7608 GCA_964465435.1 uncultured Saprospiraceae bacterium
CGGAGGGCCGCAGGGTCCCCAACAGGGTTGGGGACGGCACCCCGGAGCAGCCTGGTCCGGAGCGAGGAAGGAGCGAAGGACACGCCCCAAAAAAAAAGCCGCATCCCGGGTGTGGAAATGCGGCTCACGAACATTATTTGTTTCAGCCTTATTTAAACTTTTTGCTGCCGTCAGCCTGGTAAACGTAACGGAACTTGTAATAGCGGGATTCATCGCGCACGGTGGGGCTCGCAGGAGCTCCCTTGTAGTAGGAGAGTATCTCCAATTTGGCAAACTTGCCGTCGGCGGTGCGTATCACGAGCACCTTGCCCGGAGCGGGTGTAAACACCATGGCTGCCGCATTGTAGACATACCAGGAACGATCCACGGCATAATTGGGCGCGTTGTCAATTTTAAAAGTGCTGTCGGCAGGAACTTCCAGGAGCTCGGAGAAGATGCCGTTGTAAATAAAAGCTCCTCCCTGTCCCGGTCCGCTCGTGCCATTGTTGACCAGGATGGTGCTGCCTTTGAACGCGATGTCCCAACGGGTGGTGGCGCTGTCTGCATTGGCTACCACGCTGCTGTCTGCAAAGCGGAAAAAGGTATAGATCCCCTTGTCGCCTGTGGGTCTCATCGTCGCGGGGTCAATGCCCGTATAGGGGTCAGCGGGCAGGTCCGAGATCGTCACCGACGCCAGCGTGTCCTGTGGGTTGTTGTCGTCATCCTCTGTGCAGGATGCAAGGAAAAGCAGCGATGCTGCGAAAAAATAGAGAATAGATTTCATAAGATTATTTTGCATGAATTGAAAATTGCAGGTGTAGGTACAGCGTCCTGCCGACCAGGGTCGGTATGCTGACGGGTTCGGTGTGGTTGAAAAGGTTTTCTCCGATGAGCTGGATGGTCCATTTGTCGGAGATTTTTTTTGAGGCGGAGGCATTGACCAGGAGGTATCCGGGTACAAAATGATCGTAGCGGTCCAAAATGGAGTTGGCGTTGCGGTCTGATGAGGGAATGAGCACGCCGGACACATTGCCTGCCGTATTCATGATGCCAAACCGGCCGCGGAAAATCCCCCTCAGGCTCAGGTCCCAGCCGGAGGCCGGGTTGCTGTAAAAGAATTTCAGGGTTGCATGGTGACGCGAACGGTTGGGCAGGCCATAATAGTCCCTGCTGCGGAGTCTGTAGGATTCCAGTGTGCGGGGATCGCGGCCAAAAACGGTGCCGCCTTTCACCTGATCGAGCACATCCCGGTCAAAGGCCAGCAGCCATTGGTAACCCGCGGAAATTTTTATCCTGGGATGGACCTGCCATCCCGCCTGAGCTTCGAGGCCTTCCGTGAGGGCGCGGCGTATGTTGGTATAGCTGTAGATCGTCTTCTGATTGGTGGTCACCGCAACTGGAATGGTCTCTATGAGGCCGCGAAGCCTGTTCTGAAAGAAATTGCATTCCAGGTCCAGTGTGTGATTGATGCGGTAAGTGACGCCCAGGTTGAGGGCAAAGGAGGATTCGGGCATGATGCTGCCCATGGTGGCCGGATTCCTGAAGTATTCCAGGATACGACCCTCGCGATCCAGGGCCTTGAGCTGGTCGCTCACGACTTCGGTGCCAAAGACGGCATAAGAGGCGGCGGCGTTGTCAAAATTGAGATAGAGCTGACGGAAATCAGGGGCCTTGAAACCGGATCCTGCCGAAAGCTTGAAGCTCAATTTTTCACTGGCCTGAAAAAGGGCTGCCAGTTTAGGACTCAGCTGCGAACCATAAGTGTCATTGTGGTCGTAGCGCAGGCCACTGACCAGGGTAAGCCTGCTCAGGGGATCCCATTCGTGCTGGGCAAAACCATACCAGGTGTTTTGGGTGCGTCCGGTGAGGTCTCCGTAACGGGTGGTTTTTACGGCTTCGCGGATGTATCCGGTACCGGCCGTGACCCTTTGTTTGTTCCAGCCTCTCCACACAGCCTGAACTTCGGGTCTTGTGAAGCTTTGCCTGAAATCGTCCGCGTAATGCAGATCTCCGGTCTCCAGCTTGTTCAGGGCTGTTTTTGTCTTATAGGAAGTGGCATACAGGCGGGCTGTCAGTTGAAGTCCCGGAATGCCCGTGTACCGGTACCAGTTGTGGATGTTGTAGTCTGTGATGTCTCCGCTACCCTGTACCCGGATGGAATCAGTGCCGTTGATAACCTGATAGGAATTGAGCTGGTGTTCTGCAAACCACCTCAGGCTAAGCTGTGCTTCGTGACCACGGGCAGGGGTCCAGCTCAGGCGGGGCATGAGGGTATAATTCTGAAAGGGGGCCACCGTCTGACCAAAAATCTCCGGGGAAAAGTCGTATCCGTCGGTGGCATATCGATTGGCCATGATATCAAAGCGAAGTTTGCTACCCACCAGCGAGGCGCAGGCGTTCAGATCCGAGGTGTTCCTGGACCCGTACCGTCCACTCAGCAGGGCGCGTGAACTCAGGGGTTGCTCCGTAATCAGGTTGATGACGCCGGCAAGTGCCTCAGAGCCATAAAGGCTGGAAGAGGGGCCCCGGACGATCTCGATTTTCTTGATGCGGGCTGTGGTGATGCGGCTGAGCTCCAGCGTGCCGGCGTATCTGCCCACCAGGGGTTCCCCGTCGAGCAGGATCAGGGTATAGTCCGGATTGAGACCCTGGATCTGGATCCCGTTGCCCAGACCATTGACCTGAGGAACGACCACCAGTCCTGCCTGTTCCCCAAGGATGTCCTGAAGCCTGGTAGAACCGGAAGATCGGATGGTGGACGCCCCGATCACCTGGACCGGCATGGGCACGGAGGCCAGGAGCCTTTCCGTGCGGGTGGCGGTGACCATCACCTCACCCAGGTGAACGGAATCTCTTTGGGCAAAGAGGGTTGCCATCGACTGGACCAAAAGGAATGATATAAGTAAAAATACCCGCATCTGCTGCAAAGGTCAGCCCCCTGTCCAAATCAAAATACCCCAAAAGGAAATATAAATATCCCGAAAATAAGTAAATTTGCTCCAAAAGTATGCTAAAAATAGCCCTATTATTTTAAATTTTGAATTTGCAAATGATAAATGTCATGGAGCAGGATGATAAAAATACCCCCAAAGGTTTTGCTGTGGAAGATGCGAGGCCTCAGCTCTGGATGGCCCGGCCGGGACAGGAGCAGGATGGCCTTTTTGAGAGTAGGTTTCTGTACCTGGTTTTTTGCATCCGGGGAAGCGCGCAGTTTGGCTTTGGTCCGGTCTACAGGAGGTCTCTGGATGCGGGAAAGGTGTTCATCGTATATCATCCGGAAGAAAGTCTGGGCTATCGCCTGCATACGGAAGAAAACACCAGGTTGGTATTCCTGAGGCTGCCCCTGACAGAACTTCATCAAATGTTTGTACCAGAACTGATGGAAGCGCCCGTTTTTCGTCAGGAGAACATCAACCGGAAGTATTACGAGGAGCGTGAGATTCCTGCCGAGATCCATCAGATCCTCTTTGGATTGTACGAGCATCAATTGCCGGCAAACGCACAAAGGATCTATCAGCAGGCCAAGGCGATCGAGATCCTGAGTTTGTTTTTCAGTTCAGGCAGGCCCGATACGGAGAGCTGCCCCTTTCTCAATGACGAACAGGTGATCCGCAAACTCAAGCAGGTAAAGGAGACCCTGATCCAGAATTTTGCAGAGCCGCCTACCATAGCCGAACTTGCCCGGATGGCCGGACTCAATGAATATCAGCTTAAGGTAGGATTTAAGGAAATCTATGGCAGTCCTCCCTATCAGTATCTGATGAACCACAAGCTGGAATTGGCCAGGGGGATGCTGCTGACGGGCCAATACCAGGTCGGCGAAGTGGCGGACCACATCGGATATCAGAACGTAAGCCACTTCATCAGTGCCTTCAAAAAGAAATTTGGTCTGACCCCCAAGAAACTGACCAAGTAAAGGATCTTAGCCTTGCTAAAAGTCATGGTCCGTGTTGATCGCGGTCATGCTCATGGACGTCCGATCTATAGATATTGGAACCGGTTTTTTTAATGTGTGATTTGCATAATTTTTTAAATCCGGTGATTATGAAAAAAACGATTCCATTTTGGATATTCCTGATTTGCCTGAATTTTTCAGTTTTTTCTCAGGGCACGATCCCAAGGGCATTTAAATACCAGGGTGTTGCCCGGGATGCCTCCGGAAAGCCCTATGCCGATATGGATCTTACGCTCAGGATGTCCTTGAAAAGCTCAATCCCTCCGGGTACTACCAGATACCAGGAGATACACAGAGTGAGGTCTGGTGCGCAAGGAATTTTTAACCTGGAAATCGGTAGGGGCACCAATGCCACGGGAAGTCTGGACAGTGTGCCCTGGGCAAGCGGCAATGTCAATTTACAGGTCGAATTATCCCTAAACAATGGAGTGGACTGGGTGCCGATGGGGGAAAGCAATTTGCTGTCCGTACCATACGCCTGGTATGCGGGAGAAGCCTTTCGGTCTGAATCAAGCAGGATCACAGACCAGGACGGGGACACGGAAGTGCAAACCGAGGGTTTGCCGGATGAGGATGTGATCCGCTTTTACCTGAAGGGAATTGAATCAAACAATATAAAGCTGAACCAGGCTGGCGATCCCAGAATTGAGTTTTCCGGTGTAAAACCCAATATTGCCATAGGCAGGGAAGTGCTGTCTCAGAACGTATCGGGGATACACAATCTGGGAATCGGATATAACTCCCTGTTTTCCAATTTAACGGGCAGCGAGAATTGTGCTTTCGGAAACAGCAGCCTGGAGAACAATACCATTGGAGTGAGAAATACAGCCCTGGGGCATTATGCATTAAAGCAGAATTCCAAAGGCAATTATAATACAGCAATTGGAAACCAGTCTCTTATGTTGAACGATACCGGATTTTACAATGTGGCAGTAGGGGTCTATGCCATGCAAAATAACAGGGGGGGTAACGGAAACTCTGCCCTTGGGTCGAATGCGCTTTTCTTCAACACCAGCGGTGGGGGCAATACGGCCTTGGGGGGAAATGCGCTTTATCAAAATCTGACCGGATCTTATAACACAGCGGTGGGCATTGATGCCATGCGTTTAAATAATTCCGGATCCCACAACGTTGCGGTCGGTAATGCCGCCTTGCTGAATACGATCAACGTGAGTGCGCAGGTGGCGGTGGGAGATTCCGCTCTCTTTCACAATGGTTCGGGATATACGAACACAGCCGTCGGCTACAGTGCCCTGCACGCCAATGTCAGCGGATTTGGAAATACGGCGATTGGTTTTACAGCCGGAATTGAAAACACACTGGGTTCTTTCAATACCTTCCTGGGAAGGGAAACTGGTGCTAATGGAAACAACTACAACAATACCACGGCTTTAGGGGCTCAGGCAAAGACAACCCGGTCCAACCAGATCGTACTGGGCAACAGCAGTGTGACCAGTATCGGAGGATTTGTAAACTGGACCAATTTTTCCGATAAGAGGTACAAGCGTAATGTGAAGGAAAATGTACCGGGTCTCGACTTTGTCATGGCGCTTAAGCCCGTGACCTATCAACTGGATGTCCAGGGCATCAGCAAGGCGTTGGGAGAACCCGGCCTCTCTGCCGGTGAGCAGGGCCTCAGCCAAGAGGCTGGTCTGATCCAGGAAGGTCGGGAGCAGAAGGCGCGCGTTTTATACAGCGGATTCCTGGCACAGGATGTCGAAGCGGCGGCCAGGGCCTTGGAATTTGATTTCAGCGGCGTTGAAAAGCCGGAATCTGAGAACGGTTTTTACGGATTGCGGTACAGCGATTTTGTTCCATCCATGGTCAAGGCCATTCAGGAACAACAGACCATGATCCAAAAACTTTCCCGGGAAAATCTGGAGCTTAAAAGGAGACTGGAGACTCTGGAAGCAAAACTGAGCAAGTGAAACAGACCAGTCCTGGTATGGATCATAAAACGGACTGTAAAATTTAAATAAATTACACCATCAGCGGCAGGATATCAGGTGTTCATCATTGGCTTTTTTCTTCGGATTTCGGGATAAGAAATGAGGAAGATGATCATTCTGGAAAAAATTCAGACAATACTCATTCACTCTTGTGTAATGTCTTGATCGTTTTATCCTTTAATTATCCTTTTTCGTAAATTACTTTATAAAAAGTATTATTTATTTGTATCATTGTCCCGACACCGACAGACAAGTCTGTCCGGTCAAAATTCATTCACAGATTAAAAATTGAAACCATGAAAAAGTACTTATTCTTTCTTTGTCTTATGTGTTTTTTGACACCGTCTTTTACACAGAGCTATTGGAATATCAAAGCAGTGCATAGTTCCGGAAAACTATTGCCCGTAAAGGCGATCGACAAGTCCGGTAAAATATACGACATCAAGGCAGAATCTGAACCGGGCAATCATCAGTTTATGAATGTGGTCATGCTGATCGACGGACGCAAGAATCCGGTCAAGATGCTGGTCAATGACGGAACCAGCGCTTTTCTGCCCGTGAAGGGAATTGACGAGCGGGGGATGATCATCGACATCAAGGCCATCGCTGAGGATGGTCAGAAACTGGACATCAAAGGTGTGGGAAAGAACGGAAGCGTCATCCATATCAAGGCGATCGGAGGAAGCGATGAGCGTTTTGGGATCAAGGCCATTTCTCCGGAAGGCATTCTTCACGACATCAAAGGCATCAAATTTGACGACGCCCCTGTGGAAGGGGTCATCAGGCAGGTGGAATATTATGCACACATCAAGGCCATACCGCAGGTGGTATGCGACGATCCCGGTGCCCGCTGGCACATCAAGGGCATTCATCCGGAGGGAAAGATCTGGGACATCAAGGCGTTTGACAAGGATGGCAATGTCTGGGATGTGAAGGCCATCTCGCGGGAGACTGATTTTCACCTGATGGATGTACGTGCCATCCGTGGCGATAAGGTCATTCCCATCAAATTGCTATCCAGCAATGACAAATATGCCCAGGTGAAGGCCATTGATACGGATGGCAGCATCCTGGATGTCAAGGCAGTGCATGAGGATGGCAGCCGTCTGGATGTCAAGGGGATTACCCGTGAGGGCAATATCATTCACATCAAGGTGGTAGGCAAGGATGGCAAGTGGTATGGCATCAAGGCTATCTCACAGTCCGGTTACTTCTACGACGTCAAAGGCATTTCCACCGGCGAGCCCGATATGGTAAACGGCGTTCTGGTAAAAGCCCACGTGAAAGCACTTCCTCAGGAGTAGGAGAAAATCAAGCTGAGGATTTTAATCCTGCTCATCTTTTGGTCAGCAAGGATTTGCTGCCATTGGGGGCGGTGATGAGCATGGCTCCGTTTTCTATGTAAAATTTACCCAAATGGGCGGTTTCTGTTTTTCCGTTTTGGGTGGCGGCAATGTATAGCTGATTGCCGAAGTTGTACCACCAGGCGCCCTCGATTTTAGCGGGAGAGCCCGAAGATTCGCTGCTTCCGGAGTAATGGCTGCCGCTCATTCCGGCGCGGCTCCCTGCATCGCTGAGGCCTCCATCTGCAAGAAAAGTGATGGATTCTTCAAAGCTGGCACCCATAAAATTGTCTCCGTAACCGGAGTTGTAGTTTTCGGATCGGGTCCAGGTGCCCACCAAAGCGGGATCCTGTGAGGCACCGGAGGGCAAGCTCGTTTTTTG
>CAYXKO010000105.1:0-7596 GCA_964465435.1 uncultured Saprospiraceae bacterium
CCTTGTCGGATCCCAACCAGCAGGCAGATCTGTATCCCGACAAGGAGACAATCAGGATGTGGGCTCCATAAGGAAGCCGGATGCAAGGCAAATTGAGTTTCAGACTTTGTAACGGATCGAGACTGCCGGTCCAAAGAATGACGCTGTCCGGTCCTCCGTCAATGCTGTATCGGAGCGTGCAGCTGCTGGTGGTGACGAGACCGTCGTTGGAAAATTCAATCACGGGACACAGGGTATCGCTGCAAAAATCTCCGGCCATGGTGACAGAGCGCAGCGACAGGTCATAATCCCCTACGATCTGACAGCCATTGGACTGGATCAGGCCACTCCGTGCTGTTTCCAGGGCGGCGATCATGCGTTGCGCCTGTCCGCTGGTAAACCTGGCAGGGCGACAGCCGGAGTAGTCCATAAAGTTGTAGTTGTCATCCGGCAGATCGGGCTGATCCGTATTGCACGAATTGGTGTTGCAGGCGGCAAAGGATGCTGAGTTATCCGGAGGAGTGTCGCAAACCTGGTCACCGTCTCGCAGGCAGTCCGCATTGGCACATCCCCCGTTGAAGGTGTGGTGCAATCCCAGATAGTGTCCCATCTCGTGGGCCGTGACGACTGCACCACCCGGGCTGTTCCAATACCGGGACTCCTGCACGATGCCATCCACTGTACAGGGCGCTCCCGGAAAATAGGCGTATCCTGCCAGGCCACACCCAAAAGTGCCGTTGAACAGGTCCGTAACGAGCCATACGTTGATGTATCTCCGGCAATCCCAGGAGACGATCTGCTTGATGGGGCCGTCGCTGCCAGAATTGGTGCCGGGACTGCACATGGGATCGTTCACCAGCGCGCTTTCATGACGGGTGATCCCACTGGTAGGTCTGCCCGCCGGATCGCGTCGCGCCAGGCAAAACTGGATCCCTACGTCTGTTCCCTGTGGCGAAACAAAGGCACCCGTGTTGGAAAATGCCTGATTGAGCAGGTCAATCCCGCGTGCCACCTCCTGATCGCTCAGGTTGTTTGCGGTTCCGGCCGGAGTCCCCGGCGGGGTGATGATGTGCACCACCACAGGCAAGGTATAATTGGGTCTCTGCCCTGATTCCTGCTCCCTTTGCAGCAAGGCACGTTCGTAAATCCGATCACTCCATTGCCGCACCTGACGGGCATAATCGGGATCAGACAACAACAGGCGCCGGTGCATCTCGTCAAATGCACAGCCCCCCTGGGCCTGCACAAGGGTCAGCAGTCCGGCATTCAACAACAACAAAACAGGGAGCATTAAACTCAGGGAATACTTACCGGATCTTTCACACAATACCCGGAAATGAAAATCCTTACACTCTGCTGCCATACTAGCAAAGATAAGTTTTGTCAGTCAATAAAAAAACCAAATGGGCATTCCCACGATCTTCCGCAGGACCATCTCATACGGACAAGATTTTCTTTCTGATCAAATTCATTGAAGACAAAAATCTTTCTGGAATAATAAAATTTCAAACTTGTCAATTTTGAAAATAAATCCGTCTCCGGACGGGATCCTCAGACCGTCTCTTTCTCAGAACGAACGGCCTTCAAGATCAACTTGTAGAGCCCCAACAGAGAAATCCCCAGAACAAGATTGGAGATCAAAAAACGAATCAGGGCGTCCTCAGGCAACAAGAATCGCGTAAGTCCTGAGATCAAAACGGAGGCAATCAATACCAAAACCATGGTCCCCAGATCGTAGGGTATGGGATAATGCTTTTGTCCCTGCAGGTAAGACAATACGCACATGACAAAATAAACGATCAACATGATCCATGCTGAGGCTTCTATGCCCATCACGGGTACCAGGACCAGGTACAGGACGGTGTTGATCAGCAAACCGGTCAGCGATATTCCGGCAGCCATTTTTGTTTTATCGGTCAATTTGTTCCAGGCACCCAAATTGTAATAGAGCCCTGAAAAAATATTGGCAACGAGAAGGATGGGCACCAGGTGCAGAGATCCCCTGAAACCGGGACCCAAAAGTCTGGAAAACAAATCCAGGTTGAGGGTGGTAAACAGGAAAATGCCACTGCAGCAGAGGATGAAGACCAGGGACAGGGCGGCAAAGTGCCTGCGAGCATCTGTTTGCCTGGAGTGGCGGAAGAAAAAGGGCTCGGCCGCATATTGAAATGCCGTGAGAAACAGGTTCATGATCACAGCCAGACGGTAGGCAGCGTTGAGGGAATCACTGGCCTTGAGATTGGATGCAGGATCATCGGACAAGAGGTACTTCAAATAACTGGTGTAACCACTTTGGATGATGGTAAAAGAAAGCGTCACCACCACCAGGGGCCAGCTGTAGGCAAGGATCCTTCTGAGCGGAGACCAGTCCACATGGGAAAGGGAAGGCAGGATCTCCCGGAACAGCAGGATCAGATTCAGCGCACTGGCTATGAAGTTTGCCAGCAGCACATAATAGAGCTTGTCCTTGCTGGACAGCAGGGTCGGATCAGATTCCGGGTAGGCCAGCCGCATTCCTTCAAAAAAAAACAATACGACCGCTATATTGACGATCAGTCCGCTCAACTTGATCCATGCATACCGCATGGGCTTCTTGTCATACCTCAGCTTGGCAAACGGGAGAGCGACCACCACGTCCAGCACCAGAATGCCGGATGCCAGCATCAGATGGGTACCCAAATCAGCACCGTATTTCAGAAAATCGAGCAGATCGGACCTGAATAAAAAAACCAGGGTCAGAAACAAAAGACTGAGCAGCCAGACCAGCCGGGAAACCAGGGGGTATATGCCCGGACCATAGGCCTCATCCGAGGCAAACCTGAAAAAGGTGGTTTCCATTCTCAGGGTAAGGACGCTCAGCAGCAGACCAATGTAGAAATACAGGTCCTGGTAGATGGAAAAATATCCATCCTCCTGCGTGAAGATGCGGTAGGTCAGATAGGAAGTGATCAGCAGGAAATTGATCACCCTGCCGGCGGAATAGCTCAGCCCGTAGATGAGGGTTTCTTTGGCCAGGGATTTAAATACCGACAATTCTTATTGGCTTTGGAGACGTAAATATGCACAAAAGCCAGGATGGGAGGAAGGAGATGTCCGAATTGCCGTGCATTAATAATTTTAAAGCGATTGCAGCATCATTTTCTGCAGGCAATTACCTTTGTTTAAATTAACGCTCATGGAAAGAATCGACGTGCTGAGCAAGCTTTGCTCGCTGCCGGGTGTGCCCGGGTACGAATCCGCCATCCGGAACTACCTGAAAGAGCAACTGCGGCCATGGGCCGATGAGCTGGAAACCGATGCCATGGGCAATCTCATCGCCCGGCACAAGGGGGGTGAAAAAAAGCTCATGCTTTCAGCCCACATGGATGAGATCGGTTTTATGGTGCAGCACATCGATGATGAAGGATTCATCCGGTTTGTGCCCCTGGGAGGATTTGACCCCAAAACCCTGACCGCCCAGAGGGTCATCATCCACGGCCAGCGCGAGGTCATGGGGGTGATGGGATCCAAACCCGTGCATCTTATGACCCCGGAGGAAAAAAACAAGGCTCCCCAACTCAGGGATTATTTCATAGATACGGGTTTGCCCGCCGATCAGGTCAAGGCCCTGGTCAAAATAGGAGATCCGATCACGCGGGAGAGGGAACTGATCCGCATGGGTCCCTGTATCAATGCAAAATCCCTGGACAACCGAATCTCTGTGTTCGTGCTGCTCGAAACTTTCAGGAAGATCCGCGAATCAGCCTGCAAGCTGGACGTGTATGCCGTGTTTACCGTGCAGGAAGAAGTTGGACTCAGAGGGGCCCGGACGGTTGCACACCGGATTGCCCCTGACTTTGCCATCAACGTTGATACGACCATTGCCTACGACCTGCCCGGTGCCCAGGCCCATGAAGTGGTCACAAGGCTCGGCCATGGCGCTGCCATCAAAATCATGGATCACAGCGTGCTGTGTGACTATCGCATGGTGCGTTTCCTGCAGGACCTCGCTACCTTGCACGGAGTCCGCTGGCAATCTGAAATCCTGCAGGCGGGAGGCACGGACACTGCGGTCATCCAACTGGCAGGAAACGGATGTATTGCTGGGGCTGTCTCCATCCCCACCCGGCACATCCACCAGGTCATTGAAATGGTACACGAAGAAGACGTCCGCGCTGCGGTGGACCTGCTTCTGATCGCATCCGAAAATCTGATTGTACATAACTGGGATCATACTTAAAACGAGACATATGTGGACAGAAACCAATGACAGACTGACCATCCACCTGAGTTTCCGCGATTTTGCGGAGGCCATGGGGTTCATTCAGGAAGTTGCCCTCAGGGCCGAAAAAATGGACCACCACCCGACCTGGACCAACAGCTGGAACAAGGTCAGCATTGAACTATATACACATTCGGCAGGAAATAAAATAACGGACAAGGACCGCAAACTGGCCCTGGAAATCGAGGAAATTTACAGGAAATACAGGATTTGAGGCCGGGTCTGCCGGCCGGATTCCATGGGATCAGGCTTCCAGTTCCTGGATGAGGTCGTCCACCAGGACCCTGCCGCAGTGTTCGCAGGCAATGATCTTCTTGCGCAGACCGATCTCGAGTTGTACCTGTGGGGGTATCTGATTAAAGCAACCTCCGCATGAGTTCCTTTTGACCATGACCACGGCCAGACCATTGCGGTAGCGGTGGCGAATGGTGTCGTATGCATGCAAAAGCCTGGTCTCAATTTTCTTGCGAAGCTTTTCGACCTTGCCCTGAAGGCCGGCCTCTTCCTTATCGGTCTTTTCCAGGATCTTCTCCAGCTCTGATTTCTTTTCTTCCAGCTCCTTTTCCTTGGCTTCCAGACGCTCCTTGACAGAATCCAGGTTGAGCTTTTTGGTTTTCAGCTGTTCGGCCGATTCCTTCATCCTTTTTTCAGAAAGCTGGATTTCCAGCCTTTGCAGGTTGATCTCCTTGTTGAGGGCCTCGTACTCGCGGTTGTTTTTGACACTATCAAGCTGCTTTTCGTATTTCTTGATGTTGTCTTCGGAGGTCTTGATATTGGTTTTGTGGTTGGAAATTTCCTTTTCCATGTCTGTGACGGAACCGGAAATCTTGTTGATCTTGACGTTGAGGCCGGAGATCTCGTCTTCCAGATCGCTGACGATCATGGGCAGCTCACCCTTGAGGATCTTGATCTGATCGATTTCGGAATCAACGAGCTGCAGCTCATATAATTGTTTGAGTTTCAAGCCTATTGGAACCTCGGAAACTGGTGCTGTTTTTGCCATACGTCAGAAGTATTGAATTGGATTTGTAACAATTTTTGTACAATGGGTCGCAAAATTAGGGAATTTGCCTGAAATCAGCTCATATAATAATTCTACGGTAAACTGTTCGCTTTCGTAATGGCCCAGGTCGATCAGGACAATCCTGCCTCCGGCATCAAAAAAATCATGGTACTTGAAATCCGCCGTCACCAGTACGTCCGCACCCTGGGCAATGGCCTCCCGGGTCAGAAAGGATCCGGACCCCCCGCAAGCGGCAACCCGGTTGATCTTCCTGCCGGTATCGAGGGTATGCCGTATGGATTTACAGGCAAACTGATTCTTCAGATGAAGCAGGAATTCCGGCAAACTCATTTGCCCTTCCAGTTCGCCGATCACGCCGGCCCCCAGTTCCGGAATGCCCGGACTGCGCGGAACCAGCACCCTTTGCTCCCTGATTCCGATCTTTTGGGCAATCCGGCCATTGACCCCCTGGCGCAACACATTGTCCAGGTTGGTATGAATGGCATAAATGGCAATGTCGGCCTTGATGGCTGCGATGAGGGTCCTGTCCACATAACTGTCGCCGGCCAGGCTTTTGAGACCCCGGAAGATCACCGGATGATGGCAGACGACCACATTGCATCCCAGGCTCTCCGCTTCGGCAATGACCTCAGGGGTACAATCCAGGGAGCACAGAACAGACTGGACCGGCCAGTCCGGATTTCCCGTGAGAAGCCCGCAGTTGTCATAATTTTCCTGAAGGCTCAAGGGAGCCAGCTCCTCCAGGTACCGGGTAAGATCAGATATTTTAATCTCCATAGGATTGGGATTCTGATAAGTCCTTGTTCTGAGCAGTCTGCAGGGCCTTTTTTCGGGACTTGTTGAAAAAATAAAGGAAGATCAGGGCACTCACGCCCAGCAGCAGGTTGTTGGCAAACTGTGCGCAGAAAAAGGAAATATTGGCAAAGGAAAAGGCATCCACCGGATGGATGTTGTAATAGGCCAGTGACAGGATCACCAGATAGTGGTAGCTGCCCATGCCGCCGGGAGTGGGGATCAGCATGCCCAGCGAGCCAAATACATAGACCACCAGTGCCGCAGAAAGGGAAAGGTGGGCCGTGGGTTCAAACGATTTCAGGGCTGAAAAGAGCATCACGTAAAACCAGACCCAGATCAGCACCGTATACAGCAGGAACGCCCGGGGCTCCCGGATCCTTTTGATGGAGGACATGCCTTCGTAAAAGCCCTTGATCCTGTGCTTGACGCTGCGGATCAGCGGAAAATGCTTGATGGAATGCCGAGTCATGTACAGGATCACAAGTGCGACCAATCCCGCGATAGGCAGGATGACCTTTTGGTAAAGGGGAACGTCTGAAAGGTGCTTGTCGTATAAGGCGCTGAAGGCAGGGATTTGCGTGAGGACGGTGATGAAGATGATCAGGCCCATGGCGATCAGGTCAACGATCCGGTCTATGGCGACCGTGCCCAGAGACCTGTCCAGGGGAATGCCCTCATATCGGCTGATCATGGCAGCCCGGATGAACTCTCCGCTGCGGGGCAGGCCCAGGTTGGCAAAGTAGGATACCAGGATAGTCCCGATGGCATTGTACTTGTGGGGTCGGTATCCAAGGGGTTCAAAGATGATCAGCCAGCGGAGCGCCCTGAAATAATTGCTCAGGTAAAAGGCCAGAAAGATCAGCAGCACATAATACCACCGGACCGCCAACAGGTCATTCCACAGTTTTTTCCAAAGGATGCAATCCTCCGGACCGATGCCCGTCTCCGCGCAATAGGCCTGGTAGGAAACTTCCTGCTTGAGGAAAACCCAATAAAGAATGGCCACGCCCAGGCCAAGAAAGAGTAGGAATTGTCCGGTCTTTTTAAGAAAGGAAGCCAAAATCAAAGTTCTTTGATTCTGTTCTTTTCATCGACAAAAATGGAGATCGGATGAAAGTGCTTGGCCTCTTCCGGGGTCATGATGGCATAGGAAATCACGATGATGATATCGCCGATTTCCGCCTTGCGTGCGGCAGCCCCGTTGAGACAGACCATGCCGGATCCCCGTTCTCCCTTGATCACGTAGGTCTCGAACCGCTCGCCGTTGTTGTTGTTGACGATCTGTACTTTTTCCCCCTCGTAGAGGTTGGCTGCTTCCATCAACTGCTCGTCAATCGTAATGCTTCCTACGTAGTGAAGGTTTGCCTCGGTGACGGTGGCCCTGTGGATCTTGGATTTAAAGAATTGCAAAAGCATGGCGCAAAGTTATGAATTCCTTACGGATAGCCTACTTAAGTCAAAAAATCTGAGAAAGTTCAATAGGGTCATGGCTTTAACACCAGGTTGTCAATCAGCCTGACCTCTCCTGCCCAACAGG
>CAYXKO010000106.1:0-7584 GCA_964465435.1 uncultured Saprospiraceae bacterium
GTTGTTTGGAGGAGATCCCAAAGCGGCGACCAAGAACCTACCGGCTGAAGGGATCAGCAAGGTCCAGTTGTACAACGACGAGACGGAGGAAAAAAAGCTGACGGGAGCCTCTTCTGCGCCTCCCGAAAAGGCCATGAACCTAACACTGAAGGATGATTTCAAAAATGGCGCATTCGGCAAACTGATCGCAGCCGCAGGCACCCAGGAAAGGGCCGAGCTCAAGGGCAACTACAACCGCTTCAACGAGTCACAACAGTTTAGCGTCATCGGGTCCGGCAACAATACAGGACGAAATGGCCTTAGTTGGGACGATTATCAGGATTTCAGGGGAAGCCAGTCCTTCAACTGGAACGATGAGACGGACTTCGGATTCGGAGGCGGCGGGGAATATTTTATTTACTACAACGAGGACGACGGTTCCCTGCAAAGTAATTTTTTTGGCAACCGCATGTCCGGTCTTCCGGTCAACGGTTCAGGCGGGTTGAATTATTCCCGGTTTAACAAGAAGTCCGAACTGAATGCAGTCTATTTTGCCAATTACAATGAATTGTTTGCAGAGGCCACCCGCAATCAGGAAAATTTTTTACCCGGACTCACTTATTCCAACCGCGACACCACGCGGCGCACGCAGATCCAGCGGGGCCATCAGGCACAGGCAAGGTTTGAGCATAAGTTCGACAGCCTCCACAGCCTGGTGGTCAGCGTACAGGGCAGAACCTCTCTTAGGAGCCTGTACAACGACGGCAGCTACCGATATTTTCGCGATGCGACATTTCTTTCCAATGAGTCGAGATTTGACAACCTCGGAAGGAATGCCCAGAACAACGGAAGCGCATCTTTTATTTTCAGGAAGAAGTACAGGAAACAGGGAAGAAGCTCAGCGGTCAGCGGCAGTTTTTTAGGCAACGGAGCTCTGGCGGAAAATGAGATCAGGTCCGACAATGTGTTTTATTTTTCCGACGGTGCGGCCGATTCGCTCAGCAGCCTGCATCAGATCAATGAAACCGTCAACCAGGGAATGATCCTGAAATCCAGTTTGCTGCATGTGGAGCCCCTGGGTAAGAAATTTTTTGTTCAGAGTTTCTACAATGTGGTCAGAAGATTGGAATCCACGGACCGCGACGTGTTTGACCTGGTCCAGGATACAAGATATCAAAACCCTTTTCTTTCCAGGTATTTCGATAACACCATACAGCTACACCGGCTTGGGACCTCTCTCCGGTATTCCCAAAAGGGGATCAATATATCACTGGGTATTGCCAGGCAATTGTTCTCGCTCGAGGGAAAGGTCACCGGTGGAATAACATCCGAAGTGCGGCGGGATTTCTACAACTGGATCCCCAATTTTTCCTTCAATAGCAGCGCGAGGAAGAATCAGTATTTCAATCTGAATTATTCGGTCAGCGCCCGGGAGCCGCGCATTCAGGACCTCCAGCCCGTTGTGGACAACAGCAATCCGCTCTACATCCGGGAGGGCAATCCCGATCTCATTCCCCAGATCGACCACCGCGTCAACCTGGGTTTCAGGGTGAACAATCCCATACGCTTTACAAACTTCAATGTAAATCTGAATTTCAACGCCGCACAAAACCAGTTTGTACAGGAGCAGATCGTGGACAGCAATTTGGTCACGCTTGCGCGGACCATCAATTACAAGGGTGGAAACAACACAGGCATCTGGACCAATTTCGGCTTTCCGGTCATCAAGACCAAACTGACGGTCAATTTGTCGGCGAGCAGCAACCTGGGTCAAAGTTATGCGTTGGTCAACGCAGTGGAGAACGAGACTTTCTCATGGAGCAATTCAGGAAATCTGCGGATCATATTCAGTCCGAATGAAAATTTGAATCTGACGGCAAGCGCCCGGGTCGGACAGACCAACACCCGCTATTCGATCAACAGTTCTCAGGACCAGGTGCTGATCAACGAAAACTACAGCTTCAACCTGAATGCACGGATCGCATGGGGCATATTTCTGAGCGCCAATATGAACTACGACCGGTATACCAATGACCGCTTTGGTTTTCAGCAGGACGTGCCCATACTCAATGCATCGGTCTATAAGGTCTTTCAAAAGAAAATCGAACTGCGGATCAGTGCTTACGATCTGCTGAATCAAAATCTGGGGGTCAACCTGTTTGCCAACTCCAATGTCGTGTCCGAGACGCGGACCACCACCTTGCGCAGATACGGATTGCTCAGCGTGACCTACAACATCAAGGGCATTGATACCAGACTGAACAAACAAAACAACTATTATTGACGATGGGTAAAATCGTTTTTGCATTTTTTATTTTTGTCGTGGTAGTTCAGGGGCAGGCCCCTGCCGGCAGGATTGAATACGACCGCACCGTTTATTGGACGCGCATCCTGGATGAGCTTGGATACCTGAGCCAGGAAGAAAGGGACCGGACCAAATTCACCTGGGGAAAAGAGGATGGCTACACCACGACGATGGAGCTGATCTGGGACGGACAAAAGTCCGTTTACCAAATGGCAAAAGAGCAAAGGGAAAAAGACAATCAATGGTCCTGGAGAAATGAGGAGCTCTATTATTTTGCAGACCAGGAGTCTGGGAAAAGGCAGGACATCGTGGAAATGCCGGACAGGGTGTATCGGGTGGAAGACGATATGCCCGCTTACCGGTGGAAAATTCTTTCGGATATCAAGCAGGTCCAGGGTTATTTGTGCATGAACGCCGAAACCTTTGACAGCGTGCGCATGCACCGGATCGTGGCCTGGTTTGCCACAGAGATCCCCGTCCCCATCGGTCCTGAAAGATACGGAGGACTGCCCGGTGCCATACTCGAACTCGACATTCAGAATGGAGCCTGTCTGATCACAGCCGCATCCATACGTCTCGATACGGTCATGCAGGTATCGCCCCCCAAGGTATCCAGAAAACATAAGTTGATTAACAACAGCAAGCTGCAGGCGCTTCAGAAGGAGTACATCAGACAATGCGTCAACACGAGGCGCAATCCGTACTGGAATTTGCGCTATTGATCAGTTGCCGGTCCGGGAGGTACCTCGCAATTCATAGGCAAGAGCAGGGATTTGGATGTGATTCATAAAATTCCAAAAAAAATTTTGAAAAAAATGAGTACAAAATCAATTAATTAAACTTGCTGCCAAACTTTTTAAAAATATTTTATAAAAATTATAAATTATTTATCTTTATGCTTTTAAAGTAGGGTAAAATATGAGTAAAGGTCAAAAACGTCTGTTAGGCGTCTTTTTGGTGTTGGTATTTTTATATCTTTTTTTAAACCATACCAGTGAGCTAAGTTACCAAATAAAGAGAAAGTTTTTTTCCGACAGTGCAGAGTTCTATCTGCCCGCTGAATTTGAAGAGCAGGAGGCCGTTTGGATGTCCAGTGACGACAGTTCTGCCTTCAGGCCGGTGAGAGCCGGCATCATTCGGGAATTGCTTCCTTATGTAAGACTCAACATTCTGGCCCAATCCGAGACATCCCTCAGGGAGTGTAAGGAGTATCTGAAATCTGTCTACATTGATGTCAGTGAGATCAATTTTCAGATCATGCAGGGCAGTGAGTTTTGGATCCGAGATCACGGTGCTACTTTTTTAGTGAATGCGAAGGGCGATATGGCCGCCGTGGACTTTGGCTGGGGTCGGTATGGATACGATCAATGGCTTGAGGAGTACTATCAGGGTGATTCCTCAATGGTTCAAAATACCCTTAATTCTTTGCCTTCGAGTGAGATAAATCAGGTAGACAGCCTGATGGGGGTTTCGCTCGGAATTCCCGTCATAAAATCCTGGATCAACATAGAGGGAGGTTCCCTGGAAGTAAATGGCAAAGGGACCCTGATCCTCAATGAAGCCCTGACCCTGGGAAGAAACAAGGGGGCGACAAAGGAACAACTGGAAGAGGAATTTAAAAGAGTGCTCAGAGTGAGAAACATCATCTGGGTGCAGGATGGTTTGGCAGAAGATCCCCTGGTGGCGGACAACATCGTCGAGGATTACGTGGCCATTGGTACAGGCGGCCATACGGATGAATACGTGCGTTTTGCAGACCCCAGGACCATCCTGCTCGCCTGGGTTCCGGACGAAGAAAAAGATCTCCATCCGATCAACCGGATCAATCACGAGCGCATGAAGAAAAATTTTGAGATCCTGAGTAATGCCAGGGATCAGGACGGAAATCCATTTACGATCATCAAGGTTCCCTTGCCCAACCCAATTGTGACGCGCATCAGACTCAACGAAAAGGATCATTGGGACGGCACATTGAATATACCCGAGTGGCTGCTCAAACCCGGCACTCCCTGGAAGGCAGGAGATTCGCTAAGTCGGCTCGCGACTGCCAGCTACCTGAATTATTTCGTTACCAACAAGCTGGTCCTGGTTCCTACCTATGTGCATGCCGGAACCTCCCAGGCAAAGGAATCCAATGTGAAGCAAATCTTCAGGGAAGCATTTCCCGACAGGAGCATCATTTTTATGAACGCACTTCCCCTCAACTGGAGGGGCGGAGGCATGCATTGCGCCATCAAGCAACAACCCAACCGCAGGCTCAATCCCTGATCGGGCATTCTGCTATTTCGCTACAGGATTGAGTCGTGTTGAATTCCATGCATCGGCTCGATTCACCTGCAGGGGTGTGGCCAGGTGCTGACGATTTTTACCCCCGCCATTTTTTTTTACGGTTTTGCCTTTCTTCGCGCCAGCTTTCGAAGTTGTCCGTGATCTTGTCGATCTCCTCCTCCACCTTGCGGGCGATGTTCTGTACGTTGATGGGTTCGCCTTTCATGGCCAGGCGATCAGAAGGGCTGCTTGCCTCCCTCGTGGCTGCCCAAAGGATGATATACAGCGGAATCGTAAATCCTCCGGCAAATATACCCACTGCAAAAGCAACTCTGACCCAGACGACCTCCTGGATGCCGAAGTAATGCGCCAGACCGGCACATACGCCTGCGATCTTGGCGTCCTGAGGATCGCGATACAATCGCTTGCCGGTCTTGATGCCCCATTCGCTCGTTGTTTTTTGTTCTCTTTGTTCTGTATTTTCTTCCGCAGACCATTCCGCGCCAAATGCTTCAGGTGATCCCATGATGTTGATGGCCTGTTCGACCAGGGACAGGGATACGACGCCTCTTCCGGCCAGACGCTCCTGGAAGATCTCTGCAATGCGGGTTTCTATATCCTGCATGATCTCATCGCAGCCCTCCGAGCGCTCAAAATGCTTGTTCAGGGAGTTGAGGTAATGGTCCAGTTTTTCAAAAGCGGTGTCGTCTATGGAGAAGGGATAGCCGCCTACGTTGATGTGCAAAATTTTGTTCATGGTTGATTATTGGTTTTTTATTGATTGGTTAACGCCTTGTACAAATTGGTTCCAGCTCTCGGTGAGCGTGGTCAGGGATTCCTTTCCCTGGTCCGTGATCCGGAAGTACTTTCTCGGAGGTCCCGCAGTTGATTCCTTCCAGTGGTAATCCAGCAGTCCGTAGTTTTTCAGACGGGTCAGCAAGGGATATAAGGTGCCTTCCACCACGATCAGGTCCGCCTCCTTGAGCTTTTGGATGATATCCGAAGGATAGGCTTCTCCCTCCTGGTTGAGTATGGAGAGGATGCACATCTCCAGGACCCCCTTTTTCATTTGTGCAATGGTATTTTCGAGTTTCATTTTCTGAAGTTTAGGACAAAGGTAAGGCATGGAAAGGTACTATGCAAGACATAGTACCTGCATATGCATAAAAATTCGACCAATGGGCGTTTTTGGCCGATCAATCGCCGTTTGGCTGGTGCAAGTTCATTTTTTCGGCGATCTTTGCGCCAGATTGGAAGTCATGAATCAAAAACTCAAGGAATTGCTGGACTTTTTTCCGGAGGCCGAGTTGCCCTTTACCTTGCAGGAGGGCTCGGAGCATGAATTCGGCCTCAACGCAGACAGTATTCCACCGGTATTGCTCGACGAGCTGATCTACCCCCATTTGCCCTTTGAGGTAGACGAGTTTACCGAAATCCTGCCGGGAGTGCACTGGAAGACCAGCGAGGGCTGTGTGGTCCTTGTTTTCTGGGCTGCCAGGCTGATGAAGTATTCTTTTGTGGTGTACAGCTATGACCGAGAGGGAAACTGGAAGGGAGTATCCGAGGTGGCAGGGTTTACCGCCTTTGGCGAAGACATCATCCGGCGCATGGCCCGTGTGGATGATCCGGACACGCTCTATGTGGTGGAGGGCTCTCAGAGCCACAGGGATCAGGATGTCAGGCCCGGGAATTCGCGCAAGTGGGAAGTCCAGGTTCTGTCCAGCGGAGAGCTGGCGGAGTTGATGCTGGAGGACTGAGTCTCTGCTCAGACCGGTCCCTGTTTGCCTGAAGATTTCCGAAAATCCCGTTTTATGTACCCCGAGGGTATTGTCCCCGGAGCAAGCGAATGTATTTGAATGGGTCTCCGGTCATTTCATTTTTTACCGCAAGCCTTCTGGAATTCCTCCATGCCTCCGACAAGGGGCAGCGCGATCTGTGTCCCATTCAGGTCAATGCTCAGCTTTGTGCCGGGCTTGGGGCACAAGGTGAAATCCCGGTCGCTGGAAAAGATCATCAACCCGATTTGTTGTCCTTTGCGGATGACCTGATCGTCCGGCATAAAGTCAAAGGTCAGATCGTAATACTGACCCGTGACCAGGGATTCTCCCCTGGAAATTGATTTGTGATTTTGAGGGTCGGCCCAGGCGCGGTTGATGATGTTGTCATATAATTCTGTTCCTTTTTCTTTTTCCCAGGGCAGGGAGAGCAAATAGGCGGAAAAGTTTGCCGCGGGCTTGTCGCTGGAAACCCGTACGGTCAGTCTGGGAATTCCGGAAATTCTCAGGTCTTTTTCCAGAACCGGGGTCACAAACAGCAGCCGGTGTTTTTCATTTTTGCGCTCAATTAAATTTTTTGGTTTAATCCGGTGATCGTCAATCAGGGAAAGCTTTTTCTGATCATTGTATTTTTCAGAAATCAGCGATCCGTTATGTTCATCGGCAGCTGCGGGAAAGAGAATCACTTCGGATGCTTTTGAGTCGGGAAAGGAAGAATAGGCTGTAGGTCTCGTTTCCCGTTCCCTTGTGATCCAGGCATCCCGATCTTTCTCAACGCCATTCTCAATCCCATGCAGGTAGCGGGTAAACCATCGGTTCATCATGGGAAAAGGCGGATCTCCTCCATGTCCTCCCTGATGGTAATAGATCTTTGCAGGCAGACCTCTTTTTTTTGCAGCCTGATAAAACCGGAAGCTCTGGTCGCTCATGACGTTCCAGTCGTTGAATGCATGGGCCATGAGCATGGCTGCTTTCATGTTTTCAATTTTATTCAAATAGTCCCTGCCCGCCCAAAACTCATTGTAATCCCCGGTCGCCCTGTCCTGATTTTTATAAAGTATGCTGTCCCGTATGCGTCTGTTGTTGCTTTTTCTTTTTGAAGGGTCTGTCGTATGGATCATATCGTACAGCACGTCCATGTCCTCTCCCTGGTAGCCTTCCGGTGCGCGCACCAGACCATTGGACCGGTAATAATGATAAAATGAGCTTACCGGAGCTACGGGAATGATGACTTCCAGCCCTTCCACCCCCGTTGTG
>CAYXKO010000107.1:0-7515 GCA_964465435.1 uncultured Saprospiraceae bacterium
GAGCGCCACCTGTCTGCCACCCCTGAAAATGGCCGAATCTCCATCGCCATCTGCATCCAGAATGCAGACGCAGGAGCCGCTGGACGTGGTGGCAGGAAAGGTGGTCCTGGCAAAATTTCCCCTGCCGTCATTCAGATACAATCGGTCCTGGTAGGCTTTCCCTTCGGGCCATTCGCTACCGCCGGAAACGACATAGAGATCCCTGTCGCCATCCCCGTCTGCGTCAAAAAACGAGGCCCCCATATCTTCAAACACCTTATCCGCTTCCAGTGCGGCCTGTACTGATATCTCAAAGTGACCCTGGGCATTCTGAATATAAACTGCCGCTGACTGGTCTTTGGCCCCACCCACAAAAAAATCATCGAGACCATCCCCGTTTACATCGGAGACAGCCAGAAATGGGCCCAGACGGCTCATGCGATGCGGAAGCAAAATTTGAACCGCGAAATCGGAGTGATTGTTTTCCCGATGGCGGAACAAGGGCTTTATCAGCATATCAGATTTGTCGGTGAAATAGGGAGCGGGATCCGGGGCGGTTGATGCAGAAGCGGGACTGGCATCTGAATGATTAAACACAAGGTCCTTGCCCGATTTTACAGCAGTTTTCACTTCCGTACGGCCATCCGGCCAACGGATCACCAGGGAATCCAGTTTTTCTATATCTCCCAGTCCGATGTGCACAAAGGGTTCGCTGCACGACAGATATCCCCGCTGTATGCGCATTTCCGCAGCGGTCCTCCAACCCTGAGCTGTCGCGGTGATTCTGGCCCCAATGCCCAGGGGGTTGCCCGCAGGCCCTTTGCAGGAGACCCTGATCCTGTTTTCGTTATTGGGATTGTTGTTTTTATAGAGGAAGGCTTCGCCGTCGAGATTGTTGACCACGAGGTCCAGGTCGCCATCCCCATCGAGGTCGCCGGTTGCCGCCCCGTTTGAATAGGAGTTTTCCGTCAGGCCCCAGTCTGACATGACTTTGCGAAACCGAAGATCCCCTTCGTTTTTGAACATGTAATTGGCGATCTTGACAGACGGAAAAAGTGCGAAGAGTTCGTCGACGGAATTGAATCTGTGGTTGTTCTTTACCAGCGAATCCACCAGGGCATCCCCGTCCATGTCGTTCAAGTCGCGGCGATATCCGTTGGTCACATATATGTCCTGCAAGCCGTCGTGGTCGTAATCCGCGATCAGGGGAGCCCAGGACCAGTCCGTTTTGTCCACACCGGCAAGCTGGGAGATCTCGGAGAAAAATCCCCGGCCCTGATTCAACATAAGTGCGTTGTGCATAAACTGAATGTGAAAACCCATGGAAGCCATGGTGTCGTACACAGGGGGATTCATGGCCGGCATGCTGGTTTTGCTGCGCTTGTAATCTTCGGGCCGCATCTCCACCACAAAGAGGTCTTCCAGCGCATCGTTGTTGATGTCGCCCAGGTCAGCACCCATGGAGCTAAAGGATATGTGGTTGGAAAATTCATGTATTTTCTCCCTGAAGCTGCCGTTTTTCTGGTTTTCGTAATAAAAATCGGGCCAGCGAAAATCATTGCAAACGTACAGGTCCTGCCATCCATCCCCGTTGAAATCACCGGCGATCACATTGAGGCCATAGCCAAACCTCGAACTGATCCCTGCTGCATCGCTGACCTCTGAAAAACTGCCATTCCCCTCGTTTCTGTAGAGCCGGTGCAAGGATACTTTTTGTCCCAATTTTCTCTCGTCCTCAAACTGCTTGAAAGTTTTATAAAATCGCTCGGGACGGTTGGTGACGTACAGGTCCAGGTCGTTGTCGTTGTCCATATCAAAAAAAACCGAGGCGATGGAATACCCCGGATCGTCCAATCCATAGGATGCGGCGCTTTCCAGAAAGCTAAGGTCTCCCTGATTGACAAAAAGGAGGTTGGTGTTTTCCGTTTCGGGCTGATTGTGGTCGCCCCGGCAGACGTAAATGTCCAGCCAGCCGTCCGCGTTGATGTCGACGATGCTGACGCCATTTTTCCAGCCCTTGAATTTGGCTATGCCGGCCTGTGCGGAGATGTCCTCAAACCTGAAATCCCCCTTGTTGAGGTATAGTTTATCCGGGACCTGGTTGCCTGTGAAATAGAGATCCTGCAGGCCGTCGTTGTTGAAATCTGCAAGGGCCACACCGCCCCCATTGAACATATAGGCTGAATAGTAAATATTTTCCTCTTTGGTCTCCTGTATGTTATTGGAAAAACGAACACCGGTAATTCCCGGATTCATTAAAGTGAATCCCATGGATCCCGCCTGATCGGATCCCTTCCTTTGACAAGTTGTGAAGAAAATTACCGACAGTAAAATGAAAAACCGAATGTTTGTTTGGCGCATCCTGGAGAAATTGGGATGCAAATTTAATGAGATAATTTGATAATGAGCCAATTAGCTTAACTGGTCTAAAATCCGTATCTTAATGTTTCGGGCACGGATCAGTAACCCGATACACGACTTAATTCTTGAATTTGAATCGGACGCCGCTGGCCGGAGATCAGAATCTGAAATCTTGCATCGCCGAAAATTTTAGGACTGACGTTTTATGCTCAATCTCATTGGAATAAAAGCGCAGCAGGAACCGCCGGGATTCATGGCTGATGCGAGCGGGGCTTAAAAGAGTCCGCAGGATCTGATCAGGCCTTAGGGCCGGCTTCGATCACTTCCGGTGTGGCCTTGTCCTTGTATTTGTCAAAATTGCGGTTGAACAGACCTGCAAGGGCCTTGGCTTTTTCCATATATTCCTCAGGATCTGACCAGGTGGAGGCCGGATTGAGTACTTCGTCCGGAACACCGGGCACGCTTACCGGGAATTTCAGCCCGAACACCTCGTGGGTCTGATAGTCGACGTGGTCGAGCTTTCCGTCCAGCGCTGCCGTGATCATCGCCCTGGTGTAGCCCAATTTTATGCGGGAGCCCACCCCATAAGGGCCTCCGGTCCAGCCTGTGTTGACCAGCCAGATCTGCGGCTTGTAGCGGTCGATTCGCTCGCCCAGCATGCTGGCGTATTTTGTGGGATGCAAGGGCAAAAACGGAGCGCCAAAACAGGCTGAGAATGTGGCCTTGGGTTCGGTCACACCCGCTTCCGTTCCGGCCACCTTGGCAGTGTATCCGGATATGAAATGGTACATGGCCTGTGCCGTGCTCAAACGGGAAATCGGTGGCAGGATGCCATAGGCATCACAGGTGAGAAAGACAATATTTTTGGGATGGCCGCCTCTGGAAGGTTTGAGCGCGTTGCGGATGTGTTCGAGCGGATAGGATACCCGCGTATTTTCAGTTACTCCGGAATGGGCGTAATCGGGCTGGTTGGTGCCGGGATAGCAGACCACGTTTTCAAGGATGGCACCCGGCTTGATGGCCCTGAATATGTCGGGTTCCTTTTCTTCGGTCAGGTCAATGCACTTGGCATAACAGCCGCCCTCGAAATTGAATACTCCGTCCTCGCCCCATCCGTGCTCGTCATCGCCGATCAGCATGCGGTTTGGATCAGCTGAAAGGGTGGTCTTGCCCGTACCGCTCAGTCCAAAGAAAACCGTGGTATCGCCGGCAGGACCGACGTTGGCGGAACAGTGCATCGAAAGCACATTTTTCAAATGGGGCAATTCAAAATTGAGGATCGTAAATATGGACTTCTTGATCTCCCCCGTATAACCGGACCCCCCGATCAGGATGATCTTCCGGGTAAAGTTGATGATGCTGAAATTGTGCTGACGGGTGCCATGACTGGCCGACTCAGCGCGGAATCCGGGGGCATTGTAAATGGTCCAATCTGGTACAAAATCTTCAAGTTCCTGACGTTCAGGCCTGATGAACATATTGGAGGCAAACTGGGCGCTCCAGGGCAACTCGGCAATGACCCTGACCCCAATGCGGTATTCGGGATGGGCACAGGCAAAATTGTCCTGCAGGAAGATGTCCCTTTCGGAGAGATACTCCCGCACCTGCATCAGCAGGCCGTCAAATTTATCTTCCGGAAAAGCCTGGTTGAAATTGTTCCAATCGACGGTATCGTGGGTAAGCGGGTCATCCACGGTATATTTGTCCTGCGGCGATCTGCCGGTGAATTCTCCGGTCAGGATCATCAGGGCTCCCTGGTCGCTGAGGCTGCCGAGGTTCCTGTCGAGGCTTATTTGTACTAATTCTGAGGGGCTTAAGTTGGCGAAAACGGTATGGGCAGGTCTGATGCCGGACGCCTCCACCGGAGCGGATGGAGAAACGAATCCTTGTAGTTTCATTCGCTTCAAGTTTTGAATTACGAAAATGGTGGCCCAAAGGTATAAGAATTCCGAGTACGGAACCCCGGTTAAATTATCATTAACCTCAAAGAAAGTCCCCGATAAAAAATTATCGGGTTTCCATAACCTTTTTCTCCTCAAAACGTCTTGTTAATAGCTGTAAAATATGTACAGTTGTGTCAAAAAACAATAGCTTTGCCGCGTTTTTCGAAACTCATTGATTATCCGAGATTAATAAAGTCTATGGACAAACTGAAAGAACTATTTAAGGCGAAATTTACGGTGGCCAACGAAGAAATCAAGGCCATCAACAGGGATCACGGGACCAAGGTGATCGACCAGGTACAGATCGAGCAGGTATATGGTGGCATGAGGGGTATCAAATCCATGATCTGGGAGACCTCTTCCCTCGATGCCCAGGAAGGCATCCGCTTTCGCGGATTCTCCATACCTGAACTCCGCGAACGCCTTCCACGCATAGATGGCGCAACCGAACCCCTGCCCGAAGGCCTCTTTTGGCTCATGATGACGGGTGAGTTTCCAACCGACGACGACGTGCGCTGGCTAAGCCGCGAGTGGATGAGGAGGAGCATCGTACCCGATCACGTGATCACCACCATCGACAGCATGGACGACAGCATCCATCCGATGACACAGTTCAGCATAGCCATCATGGCCATGCAGTGCGAGAGCCTTTTTGCCAAAAAATACGACGAAGGAATGCCTAAATCCCAGTATTGGGATGTCATGTACGAGGACGCGATGAACCTTATCTCCAGGGTTCCCATCGTGGCTGCCTACATTTACCGCAAGGTTTTCCATAAGAAGGATATCATCCTGCCAAACCGCGATTTGGACTGGAGCGCGAATTTCGCCCACATGATGGGTTACGATTCAGATACTTTTAAGGACCTGATGAGGCTCTACCTGACCATCCATGCAGACCACGAGGGCGGCAATGCCTCTGCCCACACGGTACACCTGGTTGGATCCACCCTCAGCGACGCATATCTTTCCCTTTCCGCCGGAATGAATGCCCTGGCAGGACCTTTGCATGGTCTTGCAAACCAGGAAGTGATGGACTGGATTTACGACATGATCCGCGACCTTGGCACCAACAATCCCAGCAAGGAGCAAATTGCCGAATACGTGAAGACCACGCTCGCCCAGGGCATCGTCGTGCCCGGTTACGGCCATGCAGTGCTCCGGGTGGCGGACCCAAGATTCATCGCCCAGAAGGAGTTTGCCGAAAAGCATTGTGCGGATGATCCCATCATCAAGATCGTTTGGAATGTATTCGAAGTGGTACCCGGCATCCTGGGCAGCCTGGGCAAAGTAAAAAATCCATGGCCCAATGTGGATGCTCACTCCGGTGCACTCCTCGAACATTTTGACTTTAAGGAGCACAATTTCTATACGGTTCTTTTCGGAGTATCCCGGGCGCTGGGCGTTCTGGCACACCTGTGCTGGGACCGTGCACTCAACCTGCCACTTGAAAGACCCAAATCTCTGACCACCGAGGAGATCAAAAAGTTCATCAAAAATTCTTCAAACTAAAAATCAGGAAAATGCAATTTGCAGAAAACGTCAAGTACACCAAGGAGCATGAGTGGATCCGCGTAGAAGGAAACACAGCCATTATCGGCATCACCGATTTTGCACAATCCGAACTGGGCGATATCGTATATGTGGAGGTCGATACAGTGGGTGAAACTGTCTCCCGCGATGACATCTTCGGCACCGTGGAAGCCGTGAAAACCACTTCGGATCTTTTCATGCCCGTTTCCGGCAAAGTTCTTGAGTTTAACCCCGACCTGGATGAAAAAGCCGGCAACGATCCGACTTTGATCAACTCCGACCCGTTTGGAAAAGGCTGGATCATAAAAATTGAATTGACAGATCTTTCAGAACTCGATGGACTGATGGATGTGGCTGCCTATAAAAATCTGGTAGGCAAATAAATGGCCCCGGCCCGCCTCAGGCTGGTCTCCTTTATAGGAAGCAACTCCCGTTCGCTGGGATGGTGCGTCACCGCGTGCATCCTGGTGTTGTCTGTCATACCCTCTGCACATTTACCCAGGATAAGTTTTTACGACCTGCTTCAGCCCGACAAGGCCGGCCATCTTTTGTTTTACGGATCTGCCTGCCTGCTGCTGATGCTGGGATATAAGGACCGGGTTTCTGGCCTTTTAATTTACCTTTTCCCCGCCGCCCTGTTTCTGATGGGCATGGCCCTGGAGTGGTGTCAGAGCGCTTTCACCCGCGACCGGGTCTACGACCTTTGGGATCAACTCGCCAATACGATCGGGATTTTGATTGGGATGGCAGTCTGGTCCCGGCTCCGCCATAAGATTTCAGAAAACATTCCCAAAGATTGAACCAGGATCGGCCCATTTTTCGTTCTACTTGTTCAAATGATTGATCCGTTGCCATTTTTTGGAACCAGCGTACCCTCCAGTCAGATGGACGAACTGGTGTTTGAGCACCGCAACAAGGCCTATGGAGCATTCCACATGCGCAGTCTTTATTCCAGAAACATGGTCACTGGCTTTTTGGTATCCGTCCTGATCATCCTTCTGATCGTTTTCTGGGATGACATCCTGTCCCTGTTTCAAAGAGATGATCCATTCCGGCTCGAGGAGCTGCATCAGACCGAATACATCGTGCCAGACTACGTCCCGGGCCCGCCACCGGGCAGGGCGGCAGCAAAACCCTCCGAAAACAAGAAAACCAAACCGGTTGAGAAAAAACGCGATCAAAAATCAAGGCCTTCACCGTCAGTAAGCCCCAAAGCCAGTACGGAGGAGGAGAAGCCAGTCACATCTGAGAAAAATGAAGCGCTGCAACCGGATTCTGCTGACGGCGGGACCGGAAAAGGCACGGAAGGCAGTGGTACCGGCGGCGATGAGATTTATAGGATGGTGAGCCGGATGCCCCTGTTTCCCGGTTGTGAGGAGGCTGCCATGGGTTACAGCGAGCTCAGAAAGTGTTCTGAAAAAAGGCTCAGGGAATTCCTTCGCTATAATCTCAAATATCCCGCCCAGGCTGTACGCAATAAAACAGAAGGAACCGTTTTGATCCAGTTTATCGTAGAGCGCGACGGAAGGGTCTCCAACATCAAAATTATCCAGGACATCGGAGATGGCTGCGGACAGGAGGCCCGCCGTGTGGTGGAGATGATGAACAACATGACCCGACGCTGGATCCCCGGAATGCAAAACGGACAGTTGCCGGTACGCGTCCAGTATACCCTGCCCGTGGTTTTCAGCGGAAGGGA
>CAYXKO010000108.1:0-7451 GCA_964465435.1 uncultured Saprospiraceae bacterium
CTCTGCAGGCAGGGTGTTTGCATCGATGCTCAGGAAATACCTGACCCGGGCATGGTTGTATTCGATATATCCTGCGACCCGGTCATGAGACTTGATGTGCACCGTTTGTTCCTGAACCGGTCCAAACAACCAGCCCAGCAGGTCGTAAAAGTGAACACCGATGTTGGTGGCGATTCCACCTGATTTTGATTCGTCTCCTTTCCAGGAACTATAGTACCATTTGCCCCTTGATGTGATGTAGGATAAGTCAACCTCGTATTTGCCCTGGTGATTTTGACTGTCAATCTTGTTTTTCAGTTCGATCACCTTTGGGTGCAGCCGAAGCTGGAGGATCGTATTCACTTTCTTGCCGGTCTCCTGGGAGATTTCTTTCAGACCGTCAATGTTCCAGGGATTAAGCACCAGAGGTTTTTCACAGATCACATCGGCGCCCAGCCTCAGGCCAAAGCGGATGTGTGCGTCGTGCAGGTAATTGGGAGAACACACCGAAAGGTATTCAATGCCCTGGTGACTTCTTCTCATCTTTTCCAGATGCCGGTCAAATCTTTCGAATTCCGTAAAAAAATCAGCTTCGGGGAAATAACTGTCGATGATGCCCACCGAATCATTCTTGTCATAGGCTGCGACCAGATCTTGTCCGGTTTCCCGGATCGCTTTCATATGCCTGGGAGCTATGTATCCTGCCGCACCGACCAGGGCGAATTTCTTTTGATTCATGAGATTCTCTTTACAGTTTTTCCAATGAGCTGATATTTCTGTCCTGATTCGGGACAAGTTGCAAATCCCGACTCGTCAAACTTCAGTTTGTGACCATATTCGCTCATCCAGCCTGTTTGCCTTGCAGGATTGCCTACGACCAGGGCATAATCAGGGACTTCTTTTGTGACGACGGCACCCGCTCCGATGAATGCGAACCTGCCGATATCGTGACCGCACACGATGGTTGCGTTGGCACCAATGGAGGCCCCAAACTTCACCAGCGTTCTTTGATATTGTCCGCGACGGTTGACGCCGCTGCGGGGATTGATCACGTTCGTAAAGACCATGGAGGGGCCCAGAAAGACCTCGTCTTCACAAATCACACCCGTGTAGATGGAGACATTGTTCTGCACCTTGACCCGGTCGCCCAAAACGACTTCAGGACTTACCACGACATTCTGTCCCAGATTGCAATCCCTGCCGATTTTGCAGCCACTCATTATGTGAGAGAAATGCCAGATCTTGGTACCTGCTGCTATTTCACAGCCCTCGTCAATCACTGCGGTCTCGTGTGCGAAATATTCTTTTGGGTTCTGCATATCAGCTTAAAAATTCCAGCACCTTGTCAATCACCATATCTTGTTTGGAGGGATCCAGCTCGGTATGCATCGGCAGGGAAATGACTTCCTTGCACAACAGTTCTGTCACAGGAAGAGGTCTTGCCTCGTCCATGAATGGCTTGAATGCCTTTTGCTCGTATAATGGCAGGGGATAGTATATGGCGCAGGGGATCTGGTTGAGTGAAAGAAATTCTTTCAGCGCATCTCTTTTGCCATTGGTGATCCTGAGTGTGTATTGATGGAAAACATGGGTGCTGTATGAGTTGCGGGCAGGGATCAAAATGTGCGGATTTCCTGCAAACCGGCTGTCGTAATAATCTGCCGCTCTTCTTCTGGCTGCAGCGTATTCGTCCAGATGCTTCAGCTTGATGTCCAGAATGGCGGCCTGAATGGCATCCAGCCTGGAATTTACTCCTACCAGGTCGTGGTAGTATTGTTTGGACTGTCCATGATTGGCGATCATGGTCAGGCGTGAAGCCAGCTCGTCATCATTTGTGAAGATGGCTCCTCCATCCCCGTAGCAACCCAGGTTTTTGGAAGGGAAAAAGGAAGTGCAGCCAATGTGGCCGATGGTCCCTGCCTTCCGCTTCCTGCCATCGGAAAAGAAATAATCCGATCCGATGGCCTGCGCGTTGTCTTCCACAACATACAGGTTGTATTCTTCTGCGATCTTCATGATTTCTTCCATGTTGGCGCATTGGCCAAACAGATGGACAGGTACTATGGCTTTGGTCCTGCTGGTGATGGCATCGCGGATGACCGAGGTGTCGATGTTGAAATCATTGGGATCGACGTCCACCATGACGGGACGCAGTCTGAGCAGGGCGATTACCTCCGCAGTGGCTACGTAGGTGAAAGCGGGTACGATGACCTCATCCCCCGGTTGCAGACCCAGGGCCATGAAGCTGATCTGCAGGGCATCGGTTCCGTTGGCACAGGGAATCACATGCTTTGCGTTCAGATACCGTTCCAGGTTTTCGCGAAAGGATTTTACTTTCTCGCCTCCAATGAAACTGGTGCTTTCCATGACCGAGATCACGGCTGTGTCCACCTCAGATTTGATTTTTTGGTACTGGGTGGCCAAATCCACCATTTGCAGTTTAATCATGACTCGTGGTTCTTTTTAACAATCTGTATTCAGGGCCTTCCTATGCTGAAATAAGTGAACCCTTGTTCCCTCATTTTTTCTGGTTCAAAGACGTTTCTGCCATCGCAAACCAAAAGATTCCGCATGGCTTTTTTGACCAAATCGAGATCCGGTGATCTGAATTCGCTCCACTCGGTTACCAGTACCAGGGCGTCGGCACCCTCGAGTGCTTCGTACATGTCCTGTGCGAGTGTGATCCGGTCGCCCATCAGGGACCTGACCTTTTCCATGGCCTCTGGATCGTAGGCGGTCACGGCAGCTCCGTTTTTAAGTAAATCCTCAATGATGTCCAGGGCAGGGGCCTCCCGGATGTCATCCGTGTTGGGTTTGAAAGATAATCCCCACACGGCAATCTTTTTTCCACCAAGGTCCTTTCCCAAATGGCGGTAGATTTTTTCGGTAAAATATTTTTTCTGGTCCTGGTTTACCCGCATGACCGAATCCAGGATGCTGAAGTGATAACCTTCCTGCTGTGCTGTATGGTACAGGGCCTTTACGTCTTTGGGAAAACAGGAGCCGCCATACCCAACGCCCGGAAACAGAAATCGCTTGCCGATCCGGTTGTCGGATCCCATGCCAACCCGCACCATGTCCACGTTTGCCCCGGTGAGGTCGCAGATTCTGGAGATCTCGTTCATAAAACTGATCCGGACCGCCAGGTATGCGTTGGCGGCATATTTTGTGAGCTCTGCACTCCGGAGGTCCATAGTGTAGATCGGATTGCCTTGTCTGACAAAAGGATCGTACAGCTCTTTCATCAGCTGCAGGGCTTTCTGGGAATCAGATCCTATGACCACCCGGTCGGGTCTCAGGAAATCTTCCACCGCTGCGCCTTCCCGAAGAAACTCGGGATTTGAAACTACGTCAAAAAGATTGGCAGGCAGTTTTTCTGCCATTACCGCCTTGACCTTTTCGCCGGTCCCAACCGGTACCGTGCTTTTGTTGACCACCAGGGTGTATTTGCGGATGAGCTGACCGAGCTCTGAGGCCATCCCCAGAACATACCTGAGATCCGCGGCGCCGTCTTCGCCCGGAGGCGTCGGCAAGGCCAGGAAGATAATTTCGGATTTGTCCACAGCCTGGGCCAGGTCGGTACTGAATTCAAGCCTGTGAGCCCTTGTGTTTCTTTCGATCAGGACTTCCAGCCCCGGTTCGTAAATGGGAACCTGGCCTTGTTTTAACCTGGCAATTTTATCTGTGTCGTTGTCTACGCAGATTACGTGATGGCCGGTCTCTGCAAAACAGGTGCCAGTCACCAGTCCGACGTATCCTGTACCCACAATGGCTATCTTCATGATCTTGATTTAGAGCCTCCAGTACTTTACGCCCTGGGGAACGGTTGCCACCACCCCCTTGAGGTCGATGATTACCGGATCCTTGCCCATCAGGGAGGTGAAGTATTCGGAATTCTTGATTTTATACTCTTTGTGTCCTACGGCGATGACCACGGCATCATAGGGGCCTGAAGGGCTGTCCAGAAGACTGATGCCGTATTCCTCCAGCGTCTCTTCGTGATCGGCATGGGGATCGGTCACATCTACGGTCACTGAATAGGACCTCAGTTCTTCCACCAGGTCTGCCACTTTTGAATTTCTGATATCGGCCACATTTTCCTTGAATGTGATGCCCATCACCAGAACCCTGCAATCTCCGGGGTTTTTCTTTTTGCCGATCAGGATCTGGATGAGTTTTTTGGACGCAAAGGCAGGCATGCCATCGTTGATCCTCCTTCCGCTCAGGATCACCTGAGGGTCGTATCCCAGCTCCATCGACTTGTGCACCAGATAGTAGGGATCCACGCCTATGCAATGTCCGCCTACCAATCCAGGATAGTACCTCAGAAAATTCCATTTGGTTGCGGCAGCTTCAATGACCTCGCGCGTATCAATGCCCATCCTGTCGAATATGATGGCGAGTTCGTTCATAAAGGAAATGTTCAGGTCGCGCTGGGTGTTTTCGATCACCTTGGCAGCTTCGGCCACCTTGATGGAACTGGCTTTGTATACGCCCGCGTCGATGATCTCTCCATACACCTTTGCCACGGTTTCGAGGGCTTCCGCATCGCTTCCGGACACTATTTTGAGAATGTCCTTCAATGTTTTTGACTTGTCGCCCGGGTTGATCCGTTCGGGGGAGTATCCCAGCTTGAAGTCTATGCTAAACCTGAGTCCTGACTGGTCCTCCAGCACGGGCATGCAGTCTTCCTCCGTGCAGCCGGGATAGACAGTGGATTCATACACCACGTAATCACCCTTTTTGAGGACTTTTCCGACTGTCCGGGATGCGGACAGGATGGGTTTAAGGTCCGGCACCTTGTGCTCGTCCACGGGTGTGGGTACAGCCACTATAAAAAATATGGCATCTCTGAGGTCCTCGGTCTGGCTGGTGAAAACAATATCAGCTCCTTCGAATTCGCTTGGATCGACTTCCCGGGAGGGATCGATCCTGTTGCGCATTTTTTCGAGTCTGTCTTCGCGTATGTCAAAACCGATGACCCTGAATTTTTTGGCAAATTCCAATGCCAGGGGAAGCCCCACATACCCCAGCCCAATGACTGCAATTGCTTTTCTGCGGGATTTCAATTCATTGTAAATCATCCGATCGTTTTTGGACCCAAACTCGATCCGCTACGTTCTCCTTTTTCGATTGGGTCACATGAAAAAGGACTTTGTGAGAACAGGGCTTTCCGGACATAACAAAAACTACCGGCCATCGTCCCGATCCCATTTTCAAAGGAGCACACAGATCGTTCTGTAGTGCAAAATTAGTCAATTCACAATTATCTGAGTCATTCAATTATGGTTATTTATATATTATGCAAAAACTATATATTTTTAAAGCCAATATTTAATCGGTTATCCCTGGACATTTTATTGCCGCTGTGTTTTTGAATGAAACCCGGGGCTATGCTTTTGGCCGAAAAGTATCGTGAAATATCAGATTCCGGGCAGTTTTAAAAAACAAAATACCGAAATTTTCGTTAAAAGTTGCGTTATGAAAGTTTGGAGCCACTTAATTGTTTTGATCGGCCTTTTTTCTTTGCCCTTGTCCGCACAAAGAGGGGTTGAATTGGGTGGCTGGCTGGGCGGAGCCCATTATTTTGGGGATATCAACAATCTGTACCGGCTCAATGAACCCGGTCTGGCCCTGGGCGGTATCTTTCGCTACAATTTCAACTCCAGGTTGTTTATGCAGGGTCAGGCAAACTATGCCAGGATCAGGGGCAACGACAGCAAATCCTCCAATTCCTTTGATATCCGCAGGAACCTTGGCTTTTTTTCCGATATTTTCGAGATCACTCCCTCCATCGGTCTTAATTTTTTTGAGTTCATACACGGCCGTGAGGGTTACCAGATAAGCCCCTATATGACAGGTGGTTTTTCTGTGTTCCAATACAGCCCCAAACGCTCCTTTGAAGGGGAGATCTACCGCCTCAGGGAAATTGGAACCGAAGGACAGGTGAGTGGCCAGGAATATGGGACCATTTCCGGTGCTTGGACCTTCTCTTTTGGCGTGAGGATCGATCTGAACTACCGTTGGAGCATCAATGCTGACGTAAATGCGCGTTTTGCCTTTACCGACTATCTCGACGATGTGAGCACGGTCTACACGGATGTTAACAGATTGCTCAATCAAAAAGGGCCCGCTGCTGCATTTTTTGCGGATCCGAGCATACCGGATGCGGAAAACCAGAAAGTTGGAGTGCGCGGTTTTCAAAGGGGGGACAGCAAGGAAAACGACATGTTCGTCACTGCCGGCATCAGTCTGCTTTATTACTTCGGGAGACTGGATTGTCCCACCATCTCACATCCCTATTAGGAACTGAAAATATTATATTTCAGGATGCAGTAAATTGCCCTGAACCCATCCTTCCAGTTGATCTTTTTGCCTTCTGCATAAGTCCTTCCATAGTACGATATGCCGATCTCATAGATTCGTATCTGCGGTATGCGGGCTATTTTGGCTGTGACCTCCGGCTCAAATCCAAACCTTCTTTCCTTTAAATGAAGGGACTTGATGATCTCTGACCTGAAGAGCTTGTAGCAGGTCTCCATATCGGTCAGGTTGAGGTTGGTGAACATATTGGAGAGGAAGGTCAAAAAGTAGTTTCCGATGGAATGCCAGAAGAAGAGTATGCGATGCGGTTTGCCTCCCATAAACCTGGACCCGTAAACGACATCCGCGTGACCCTTGAGTATGGGCTCCAGCAGATTGTTGTATTCTGCGGGATCATATTCCAGATCCGCATCCTGAATGATGAGAAATTCGCCGGTCGCCATCTGGATGCCCCGGTGGAGTGCGGCGCCTTTGCCCATATTGACAGGCTGGCTGTGGTAAAGGAACCGCGTATCCGGATGTGCAGCCATATATTCCTTGAGCACCTCGTCAGTGCGGTCCTTGGAGCAGTCGTTCACCAGGACGATTTCCTTTTCAAGATCTCCCATGAGCTCGACTTCCCGCACCTTGTCCAGGATGAGGTGCACGGTTTTTTCTTCATTGTAAACCGGGATGACAATGGATAATGTCCTTGATTTGAAGGAGCTCATAAACCTTAGCTGAGTAAATTGGTTCCTTAGAGCGGTAAAAGTAGTGTAAAAGATGGATTTCCATTCCCTGATATTAAAAGATAAAATAAACGAGACAGAAGACACAGTCAGTCTGATCTTCGAACCCGGTGCAGATCATCCTCTTATGAAATATCTGCCTGGTCAGTATCTGACCCTGAAGAAAAGGGTGGGGAGGGAGGAACTCCTTCGCTGCTATTCTCTGTCCACTGCTCCGGGTTCAGCCAGGCTGGGCATCACAGTAAAAAAAGTTTCCAAAGGTAAGGTGTCCCGCTACCTGTGCGATACTTCCAAAACAGGCGAGGAATTTTTACTGGCGGGACCTCATGGCCGTTTTACGGTCGAACCCGATCTGTCCCGGCGACGCAATTATTATTTTTTTGCTGCCGGAAGTGGAATTACGCCTGTTTTTTCCATGAT
>CAYXKO010000109.1:0-7446 GCA_964465435.1 uncultured Saprospiraceae bacterium
AGTTTTAGGTAACTTTAGCGCAGGGGTTCCACCTCTTCCCATTCCGAACAGAGAAGTTAAGCGCTGCAGCGCCGATGGTACTGGTTATTCTGGGAGAGTAGGTCGTCGCCGTTTTTTTTTACCATAAGCCTTGTTAAGCATTTTGCAAAACAAGGCTTTTTTTTTGCCCCTGACTCACTATATTCTCACCCAGCCTGCCCTCCCCAATGCAGATCCCGGTCCCACCCGCATTGTTTTTTTGGATGAAAGCTTAATTTTACACGCGTCCTGCACCAGGATGCCTGTTCCTAATTAATCTTCGCAAACCATGAAGCGACCTCTTTTGTTTTTTTTTCTTGTGATCGGTTAAATATTGCATGTGCAAGATTAAATTAGTGAAAGCAAAACGATCCATTCCTTCAAAATTCCCTTCTTACAAGCGAGAAATATTCAAGGTTGATTTTACACGATTATTGAGATCTTGCTTCTTTTCCGCGATTCGTATATTAAAATAATGTAATATTATAGGTGAACTCGATCAATTAGTTGATAATCTAAAATGTCAATGATTTGTTAATCTCTCTCTCTCTCTCTCTCTCTCTCTCTCTCTCTCTCTCTCTCGGCTTTATTTTTGGAAAAATTCTAATGATGAAAATATTAAATTACTTAGTAATTTCATTTCTCTTTTTAAGCTGTGATAAAGGTTATTTAAATAATAATTTACCACCCAAATTGCCAAATAGTAGAATTTTACAAATAAACTCAGCTGATAATATTGGTATCATACATACTCTAATGTCTATTGAAGCTAAGTTAGTTGTTGATAGCTTGATTGAAGAGCTTAAATTTGGACGGATTAATGTTGGTGAGTATTATTCAGCCTATTTTAACGACTTTCTGATGCCCAGGATAGCCTTTTATTCAAATAGAGATGAAAGCGAAGTGAGGGCTTTTGCACTTGAACAATTTGGGATTTCTGATACGAGTACTCATTTGTCAAATCCTATTTGGATAGATTCAAATAGAATAGATACTGAATTTTTTAGTTTTTGGATGGATTTACAAGACTTATTAATTTCAAACCCATTGCCCACTGATTTTGAATATGGACTTCAGCAAATATCCAATAGCCATAATGCTCTTTCATTTCAATACAAATCAATAATTTGTGAAGTTGCTAAAAGTTCTTATATATATTGGTATTCAAATAGAGAATCTTGGGTAATTGATAATGATCCAGTTTTTGAAGCTGGAGGTCCCGGTAAATGGGGAGCAGACCCTGTGGGTTCTGACGTTTCGGGTGCAATTCAAGGTGTTGCAGCCTCAGCAGTCACTGGAGGTGGTGTGTTGATAGGTGGTCTTTTTGGTGCATTGATAAGTACTCTTTGGGATGCAGGTGCAGCTGTAGGTAGGAAATTTTGTTGTGAAAATGGTTGTGGCTGTGACTAGAATACAGATTTCATTGAGATCCTTTTTATTTGCAATGATATTTTTCTTGCTTTTTCCATTACAATGGTGGATGAGAGGTAAACTGTCTCAGTATTTGTTGTTTTTCAAGCATTGTCCTGAATTGGCAATTCCTCTGTTACTTCTAATTTTAGTTTTATTGTATTTTGTACACAATCGGATCATATTAAATTCAAGGTTAAAACCTGATTTTGCTTTATATAGTAAAACTAAGCTCAGTAGGACTTTCTATTGGCTTATTTGGGGAGAAAACACAAAGGAAGGATGATTTTTCCAACTAATAGTTTTCTTTTTTGGATGAAAGCATCAGGCATTAAATATAAGATTAATAATTGCATTTTGCTTGGATGTTCCACTCAATCGTAACTGTTTGCAAGCATTTACATGTGGGCAAGTCAGAGGTAGAATGAAAAGGTATTTCTACGTTTGATGAAATTCTTAAAATAATGCCATTCAGTGCTTGTTCAAATGGGATAAATAAAACATCTCTGCTTAATTTGGAAATGCTCACATTTATTAATGAAATGATTTTAGGGATGTAATATTGTCTTATAATTAACCATGAAGCGACCTCTTCTGCTCTACCCTCTTTTGTTCCTCCACCTGTTCCTGGGATTGAATGCCCTCGGCGGAGGTGCCCTGCTGATCCTTTATCCGGATGGCTCAGGTCTGGGCATGGATCCTTCCTGGCTGGACCACTCGCCCTTTGACAGTTATCTGATCCCTGGTTTCCTCTTATTTATCTTCATGGGTTTGCTTCCGCTTTTCGCAGCGACAGGATTGATGCTTCGTCCCGATTGGAAATGGCCCATGCGGCTCAACCTGTATGCTGACCGGCACTGGTCCTGGGCTTTCTCCCTGTACTCGGGCGTCACCGTCATTACATGGATCACAGTCCAGCTGATCCTGACGCAGTATTTCTGGTTGCAGCCGGTGATGATCTTTACGGGATTGCTCATCCTGATCCTGACGGTATCACCGCCGGTGATGAGGTATGGTAAATTGCCCTGAGTGATTCTGCAAGAATTGCGCTGATCCATTCTGCGGGATCAGAGATCCTGCATTATTTTTTACTGACCAGGATCTTGTCGATCCTTTGTCCGTCCTTGTCCATGACCTCCAGTTCAAAGGGAGGAATGTGCACCTTATCGCCCACTTCCGGAAGGGATTCGCTTTGGTAGATCATGAGGCCGGCCACCGTGGTGTACTTGTCCTCGTAGTCGATCTCGTGATCGGGAGGAAAATTTTTGAGGAACTCGATGATGGAATACTGTCCGTCCACCAGCCAGCTGTTGTCGTCCCTTTTGACGATGGTGTATTCCTCCTGGTCCTCTTCGGTCACGTCCCCGACCAGCGCATCCACCACGTCGTCCATGGTGATGATGCCAACGGTGCTTCCGTACTCGTCGATGATGATGCCATAGTGTACCTTTCGCGACTTAAACAGCTCCAGTACCTTGTAGGCATACACATTCTCATTGAGATAAAGCGGGTTTTTGATGAAATCCCGCAGGTTGAAAGCTTCCTCGTCAAAGTCTGAGAAAAGATCTTTCAAAAGTACGATGCCCAGGATGTTGTCTATGTCGTTGTTTTCGCAGACGGGATAGGCAGAGTGTTTTTCTTCGTTGATCTTGGTACGCACGGTCTGCCAGTCATCGGACACATCCAGAAAAACGATGTCGTTGCGGTAGGTGAGCAGGGTGTTGACCTTCCGGTCTCCCAGCTCGAAAACCCGCTCGACAATGTTCTGCTCGATGTCCTGGATCTCGCCGCCCGCGGCGCTCTCCTTGATGATGGATTTGATCTCCTCTTCGGAGATCTTGCTGTCCATGTTCATGCGGATGCCAAAAAGATTCAGGATCAGGTCGTTGGTCAGGGTAAGCAATTTGACGAAAGGGGAGGTCAGCATGGCCACGAGCCTCATCGGACGCGCCAGGACCAGGGCCAGGGGTTCGGGAAAAATCATGCCGAGCCTCTTGGGGATGAGTTCTCCCAGCACGATGGACAAATAGGTGACGGCAAGGACGATCAGTCCGACCGCGATCTCTTCTGCATAGGCCTGGATCCAATGCCAGTTTGACAGCCAGAGGGCAAGGTCGGAGGTCAGGTTTTCTCCGCTGTATACGCCCAGGAGGATGCCGATCAGGGTGATGCCGATCTGAACGGTCGAGAGAAACTTATTGGGGTCCTCGGAGAGTTCCAGCGCAGTCTTGGCGCCGCTTTTCCCCTTCCTGAGGGCGTTTTCCAGCTTGAACTTCCGGGATGAAACCAGGGCCATCTCCGCCATGGAGAAGATGCCGTTGAGAATAATGAGTCCTAAAATAATGAGAAGTTCCAATCAAGTTGATTAACGCTGCAAAATTAGCATTTTTAAGGGAAGCAAGGCCGCAGCCTTGCCCGTGGAGCATCCGGGACCGGACGCGGGGATTGACTCAGAGTTCAGAACCTGCCTCTCCGTGCACCAGCATCCGGAATCCGCTGCCGTGAATGTTGGTGATCTCAATGCTGCTGTCCTTGGCGAAGTACTTGCGCAGCTTGGTCACAAATACGTCCATGCTCCTTGCCGTAAAGTAATTGTCCTCGCCCCAGATCTTGGTGAGGGCCTCGGACCTTGGCAGGATGTTGTTGCGGCGCTCGCAGAACAGCACCAGCAGCTGTGCCTCCTTGGGGCTTAACTTGTATTTTTCGATGATCTCATCCCCATCCTTGAGGTACAGGACCCGGAGCGGGACGTTGAACTGGTATTTTCCAATGGTGTACTCCTCGCTGGAGGGGCTTTCATCGCCCTGCGTCTTGCGCGTCCTCTTCATGATCGCCTGAATCCGGAAAAGGAGTTCTTCCGAGTTGAACGGCTTCGTCACGTAATCGTCTGCACCGATCTTGAAACCCTCCACGATATCCTCCTTGAGGGTCTTGGCGGTCAGAAATATGATGGGAACTTCTGCATTCTTCGAACGGATGTCCTTGGCCAGGGTAAAGCCATCCCTGCGTGGCATCATCACATCCAGGATGCAGAGGTCGTATTCTCCCCTTCTGAACTGTTCAAAGCCATCGATGCCATCCACGGCGAGGTCTACGTCGTAGTCGTGCATCTCGAGGTATGATTTCAGCACGTCTCCAAAGTTGCGGTCGTCTTCGACCAGAAGGATGCGCGTATTCCTGTTTGATTCGTTGTTTTGGGCAGGCATATGATGGGTTTGTTGGATTATTTCAATAAACGTTTAAAATTCAAAAATATTCACGGGAGTCTTATTTTTTGGGGTTTTGGGGAAGGAATATCACAAACTGACTTCCCTTGCCGGGTTCACTTTCCACATCGATATGACCGCCATGCGCAATGACCATGGCCTTGACATAACTCAATCCCAACCCGAATCCTTTTACGTTGTGCACATTGCCGGTGGGCACGCGGTAAAATTTCTCGAAGATGAGTTTGATGTTCTCGCGGCTCATCCCGATTCCCTTGTCCTGGACCTTGATCAGGATCCCTTTTTTCACATTGGAGGTCTTGACGCTGATCTCCGGAGCTTCCGGAGAGTATTTGTTTGCATTGTCCAGGAGATTGTAGATGATGTTGGTCAGGTGAGTCTGGTCTGCGGTGACCAGGGGGTCCGAGGCATCCAGTTCGGTCAGGACGTGTCCGCCGCGCTGCGTCACCTGCAGGTTGATGTTCTGCACGGCCTCCTGGATGATTTCGTGCAGATTGAGCGACCTCAGGTTTAGCTGGAAATCCTGCTTGTCCAGAAGTGCCATCTGCAATACCTTTTCGACCTGACTGAGCATCCTTCTGTTTTCCTGTTTAATGATGTCCATGAACTTGCGGATCTTGTCCGGAGACTGGATGATCGTAGGCGACAGGATGGAATCGGAGGCCAGTGAGATCGTGGCGATGGGCGTCTTGAACTCGTGTGTCATGTTGTTGACGAAATCATTTTTTATTTCAGAGAGTTTTTTCTGGCGGAAGATGACCCAGACCACGTAGATAAAACAGCCGAGTATCAGGCCGGTGAGCACCACGGAAAGGATCACCAGCGGGATCACATTACGCCGCAGCCAGGAGGTTTTTTTGGGAAAGATCACCTTGAGGGTGCCCGGAGATCCGGCGGCACTGGAGAAGAGCGCCACCTTGTAGGAAGTTTCCTTGAGGATCTGATTGGGGTCCAGGTCGGCCCGCGAGGCCTTGGGTTTCTCCCTGAGCCCCACGACGTAATTTTCATTGAGGATGACAAAACTCTCGGTGGCATTGTCGTAGACGCCCCAGGTGTATTTCAGGTCAATGTCCAGTTCCTTGAATTCCTGTTTCAACAACGCGGACAGCGAGCTGGGGTTGATCCTTTGCTCCAGCCGGGCGGGATGGATGCGACGCTCGCGGTCGATCATCTCGACGATCTGTTTTTTCTTGTCCCAGGACAGCGCAGGATCCACGCGCACATAGGTCGTGGAGTCCAGGTTGGCGGAAAGCTGATTGCTCATCAGCAGGGTGGCGTATTCGAGCAGTTGCCTTTGGTCTTCCTCGGAGCGGTCTCCGGAGCGGATCCATTTTTCGATCTGACTGAGCTCCCAGTTTTCCTTTTCCTTCTCCAGCTTGTCTGCGACCCTTTTGAGTGCACTGATGACCTGGTCGTCAAACTGTCTTTCATTGAGGCTGATGGACCAGTTGATCCAATAGGATTGCAACATGACGGTGCCGATCAGGGCAAGCGCCATCACCGCGGTGACCAGCCAAATTGCTTTTTTACTCATGCACTACAGACAAGAATAAAGCGATTTGCGCCTCTTTGTTCAAATGCGATCTGATCAAAGGAAAGCACGTGCGACATTCAGCTCCTTTTTCCACTTGTTTTCAGGGTTTGGAGTACCATTGGCGCAGGACCTCCAGCGCCTCCTTGCCCTGGGGTGTGTAGTCTTTTTCGGGATAGCCTTCGTGCCCTTCCCCCTCCGGAAACCACTTCCAGGCAAAGCCGCCTGCCCAGAAAGATTCCGGCCAGAAGGTCTCGAAAAGTGCCTGATATGCGTCGGCCTGAATTTTTTGGTTCAGGGGAAGCTGGCGGATCTTTTTTTCGAGCTCCCAGGTTTTTCCGGCGGCGCCCTCCACGGTGAGATAGCCGTACTCGGTAAACAGGATCTCCTTGTCCAAAGACCGGGAGAATTTTTTCATTTCATCCAGCCAGGGTAACCAGAACTTTTTAAGGGAATCCACGGAAGGCATCGGTTCATCGCTGAGCGGAAAATAAGCGCTGATGCCGATGTAATCCAGGTGGTCCCAAAAGGGCGTATCCCGGTAGTGGTCCCAGTTTGCCGAGTAGGTGATCTTGCCTTTGTACACCGACCTGACCTGATCGATCAGCGTATGCCAGTAGGCTTCTCTCTTTTTTACAGCTACCGAAAATTCGGTCCCGATGCAGAAGATGTCGGCGCCTGTTTCCTGCGCCATGGCGGCCATGTCGAGGATATAGCGGCTGTAGTCGCGCTCCCAGCGCTCCCATTCCGATTCGGTCTGGTAGTCCATCGAGCCTGTCCATCCCCGTGGGATGTATACCTGCGGCTTGAGCATCACCCTGATCCCGTTATCATGCGCCATCTGAATGGTTGTGCGGGCACCCTGCTTCGTTTCACCCCACCATTGCCATTGCACCTGGTCGTATTTGACCATGGGGTCTCCCGGAGGTGTAAAGGCATAGGGAATGACGGAGATCCAGCTGATCTGGTTGGCCCTGAGTTCTTCAAAGGGATTGTCGCGAAAAGGACTGGGAGGAGCCACGAAGCTCACGCCCCGGATCCTGGAGGAGGAATCCCTTGCCGGGATTGGTTCCGGTATGTGCTGCTGGCTTACCTGTCCGGAATGCGGCAGGCATCCGCCGGTCCACAGCATCAGGAGCCCTGCGATGCCAACAAACAATTTTCTCGATGTCATTTTTTTCATTTCTGGTCAACGGGGCCGTCAACTGCCAATCCTTTCATTCCCATTTTTTTCATCTCGTGGTCGAGGGTCTGCCTCAG
>CAYXKO010000110.1:0-7385 GCA_964465435.1 uncultured Saprospiraceae bacterium
AAACGCCCGGTACCAGGCCGTTTACATCCATCGAATAGCTGACTTCTCCCATCGGCACGAGCTGCACGAGTCCGGTCAGGTCTTCGCCATTCAGGGAATGCACCCGGATCACAGAGGACTCCTGAGGTCCCGGGACAGGAATTTTGATTTCGGCAAATCCCCTGGCCGGATTGGGCACGATCCTGAAATCATCTTCTGAAAGTTCGCGGGTGGACGAAAGGATGCCATCCCAGCCTGCCAGTCTGGCCATCAGGACCCAAAGTGCCTTGACCACCCGGATGCCCCCGCCCGATACGCTGCCCAGGTGGCCTCCATCCACCTCGCTGGTATAATCCTGGCAGATGGCCGGATAGTTTTGACCATCGTCGGGATAGTTCTCGGTCCTGTAGGGAATGCCGTCGCGGTTGTCGTAGCAGGGCCTTCCCTGATCCGTATGGGAGATGATGTCTGCCATGTCAAAGAGCACCTGGCCGGTCTTCCTGCAATACTCCCTCATTTGCTGGTTGAAATCCGTCGAAACGCGGGTGCCGATGCCCCGGGCCAGGCTGCTGGTCCAGAAGAAGAATTTTTTCCCGGGATGGGCGTCGATAAATCTTTGAAGGTCATACACATCGGAGCGGTTGGCCTGGTCTGCAAAGAAACCCCTTTGCGGATCGGCGATGTCGTCGTTGTCCAGGACGTTGAGGTAGCTGAACTGGTAGCTGAGCACGTCTGCCGAGTCCAGCCAGGCCGGACCCAAAACCTGGACAAAGTCCTGGGTCAGCTCCGTCCAACTGCCGGTCTTGCCCACGAAAGTCCATTTGCTGCGGTCATAGCGCACCGGGTCCGGGTCAAAAAGGATCCTGGCAGGCACCCTTCCGGCATTCCAGTCCGCCTGGGTAAATAATTTGGTATTCCAAAGACTGTCCGCATAATCCCTGCGGGCCGCAGCCGGGGTGCGTGCCCAGGATTCTGCGGTGAAGTAATTCAGGTACTCGTTGATGTTGGCACCCACAGACCGGTCGGAATACATCATCCGGGTGTTGCGGGCGGCCTCCAGGTAGGAATCCGGGATGTGATCGAATAAATCAACAGACCTGTGGTCTATGACAAATCCCTGGGCTCCCGAGGAGGACAAGACCACGAGTCCTGCCAGCAACAAGATCAGCTTTCGCATGGGCGGTATTTTATGCCCTAAATATAAGAGTTTTGGGCTTTAAAGGCTTCGTGGGTGGACGGTCCCGATGCCCCGGATGGGAGAAGTTACGGGGTGATCAGGGGAAAAGGAGGATGGCAGGATCCTAAAAAAAGAGGTGAATCCAAATTAAATATTTGAAAATAACCGGATTAAACATATAAATAATAATATTATTTAATGTTTTGAAAATAAAAAATAATGGCTTTTAAGTCTGACGAGTTACCGTATATTTGCGGAGTTTTTTGTAAAATCAACAATAAGTTATGAAAGAAAAGGGACTTGTCAAGTGGGTTTTGATCGCCATGCTTGCCGTTTGTGCGATCCAGCTGATGTACTATCTGCCCACCGTTGGCATCGAAAGGGATGCCAATGACTACGCCGTATCCAAGCGGGAGGGGATCACGGATGAAAACCTTGCATACGAAGCTGAAAAACAGGCCCGTATTGCTTATCTCGACTCTGTTTCAGACCAAAAGATATTCAGCATTCCCCTTTTGAAGGACTTCACCTATAGCGACCTGAAAAAACAGCAGCTGGCTCTGGGTCTGGACCTCAAGGGTGGATTGAGCACCATCATCCAGATCGACCTCAGCGATTTCATACTTTCGCTGGCCGGCAATACCCAGGATGCCAATTTCAAGGATGCGGTTGCCAAGGCCAACGAGAGGCTGAAGACCAGCCAGGCTGACTTCATCACCCTCTTTGCCGAGGAATACAAGAATATTTCCGGAGGAAAGTCTCTGGCTTCGGTATTCGCCAGAAGTGCAACCCTTAAGGACAGGATCACGGTAAATTCCAGCGAGGCCGATGTGATCCGCATCATCCGCGAGATGGCGGATGAGACGGTGGACCTGACCTTCAAAAGGATTAAGGACCGCATAGACAAGTTTGGTGCGATCCAGCCTAACATCTCATTGGACAAGGGCCGAGACATGATCCTGGTCGAACTGCCCGGTGTGGACAACCCCGAGCGTGCCCGCAAATACCTGCAGGCTTCTGCCAAGCTGGAGTTCTGGGATGTATACCGCGTCAGCGATCCAGGCGTCTTTGAAGCCTTTGGACTCGCGGACCGCAAACTGAAGGCCATGGCCTCAGGGGATACCACCGATGTGACCGCTCCCAAGTTCAAATATGTAAATCGCTACGATTATACCCGCGACAGCCTGGGCAATAAATTGGATTCCACCCTCGCCGGTGTGGATACGATTCCTGATAACCTGGATGCAACGGGCGACCGCGGCCCCCTGTTTCAGATCTTCAACCCCAACGGAGCCTCCGCACAGGGTCTCAGCTATGCACCGGCGGTCATGGGCGTGGTAGAAAAAGCAAACCGCGATAAGCTGATGGCCATGCTCACCAAGCCCGAGGTCAAAAGCATCTTTCCGGCCGACATGAATTTCAGGATCGCTGCCAAGCCTTCCAAGAACTATACCACCAACGAGATCACCACCCAATACGAGGTCTATGCCATCAAAAAGAGATTGAGCAGCGACGAGGCAACCCTCGATGGAGAGCGCGTGGTGAGGGCCCTGGCCCAACCCGACAACATCACCGGAGGTACGGTCGTATCCCTGAGCATGGATAGCCGCGGCGCCAAGATCTGGGGCGATATGACCACCCGTGCCGCTCAGGACAACAACCGCGAGATCGCCATCGTCCTGGATGACGAGGTGGTTTCCTGTCCCCGCGTAAACGAACCCATCCTGGGGGGAAGCAGCCAGATTTCCGGTAACTTTATCGTGGATGAGGCCAAAGACCTTGCCAACATCCTCCAGGTAGGTAAATTGCCCGCCAAGACCCGCATCGTGCAGGAATCCCTCGTTGGACCCTCCCTCGGACAGGAGAACATCAACCGTTCGCTCTGGTCCATCATCGGAGGTTTCTCCCTGGTGCTCCTGTTCATGGGTGTTTATTACACCGGCGGTGGACTGGTGTCCATCATCGCTCTGTTGTTGAACATCATTTTCATCCTGGCAACCCTTGCCTCCTTTGGTACGGTGCTTACCCTCCCCGGTATTGCGGGTGTGGTTCTGACCATGGGTATGGCCGTGGATGCCAACATCATCATCTATGAAAGGATCAAGGAAGAAATTGCGTCCGGAAGGACCTATCTGCAGTCCATTGTAGAAGGATTCAAGCATTCCTTCTCGGCCATCATAGATACGCACGCCACTTCCATCTTATCGTCTATCGTATTGTTCTATTACGGAATCGGCCCCGTGAAGGGATTTGCCCTCGTACTGATCGTGGGTATCATTTTTTCCGTATTCACTGCATACCTGGTTTCCAGGTTGATTATCGACTGGTGGTCCGATAAAGGAAAGACCATGGGATTTGCTTCGGAATTCACGGCCCGCGCCTTCAAAAACATCAATTTTGACTGGGTAGGCAAGCGCAGGTTTGCCTATATCTTCTCCGGAGCTTTGATCCTCATCAGCTTTGTTTCCTTCTTCACAAGGGGATTTGAACTGGGCGTTGAATTCAAGGGAGGTTACTCCATCAACGTACAATTTGAGAAGGAAGTGAACATCGATCAGCTCAGAAACAGCCTGACCAAGAGCTTCGAAGGCAATCCGATCGTAAAGAACGTCGATACCAAAAATACCCTCAACATCACCACTTCTTATTTGATCAACGACAACAGTCCGGACGTCAACGTAAAAGTGAAGACCAAACTCCTGGAAGGGATCAACGAAGCCATGGGCACTTCCATCACCATGGAGCAGTTTGACCAGGCCCAGGGGGATGGCACGCGCATCCTGTCCTATAGCCAGGTAGGGCCCGTGATCGCGGACGACATCAAGGCCAGTTCGACCAAGGCCATCATCCTGTCCCTTCTTGTGATCTTCATTTACATCCTGATCCGCTTCCTCAAGTGGCAGTACAGTGCCGGAGCCATCATAGCCCTGGCACACGACACCATTGTGGTTCTGGGAGCATTTTCTCTGTTTCACGGTATTCTTCCGTTTGCCATGGAGATCGACCAGGCCTTCATAGCGGCGGTTCTTACAGTGATCGGTTACTCGATGAACGATACGGTCATCATTTTTGACCGGATCAAGGAATATCTCCGGATGGATACGACCAAGACCGACAAGGAGCTGATCAACGAAGCGGTCTCCAGTACGCTTTCCAGAACGGTCAATACCTCCCTCGTGACCCTTTTGACCATCGTGATCCTGTTCTTCTTTGGTGGTAGCAGCATCAAAGGTTTCTCCTTTGCCCTGATCGTCGGTATCGTGATCGGTACCTACTCCTCCATCTTTGTGGCGACACCGATCCTGGTGGACCTCACCAAGAATCTGAAATACAGTGCGCGCAAGGTCAGCCAGAAAGTGACCAGCAAGGTTGCAAAGGTCTGATCGGATAAAAGATAAAATAATGATCAAGGCAGCTTCCCATGCGGAAGCTGCCTTTTTTGTTTCAGGGTATGTCAGGTCTATCTAAAATATATTTGAATGCAAAAACAGGATCGTGGATCTGATAGTGTTACCTTGTTAATGTCGCTGCTTTAAATTTCAAGGCCATTGCGTTTGTTGCAAATTAAAAATTTGCACCTCCGGTCGAAATTCAGGTTTGGTACATTCTCTTGAATGCGATCGCACGACCCTACGAAAAGTAAAAGAGGGGCCAACCATAAATTGCCTGCATCCACCCTGCCTGGTGTGCGGGCAATACAATAGCCGAACGAGACATTGAGGAAAACTAGTTAAAGGAAGTTCTTTTGTATGGTTTCTTTCAGGCGATTACGCCCTGCCGTGCCCCTAATTCATGGGAGGGCGCTCCAACGCTTCTCGTGCCGCCTTACCTGTCCTGGCCGCGTGCGCGGATCGCTCATTCACCCTGGTCAAAAAAGCCATCTGCCAACAGCCATTGTCATTTTTTCAAGAGTGTTGCAAGCGCTTGCGCGATTAAAAATGCAAAGAAAAATTTTAAATTTTTTGGACAGTTGGGAGGAGATATTTTGAAAGCGAATAAATCCTCCGGCGGATAAAGCCCCTACGGCTTCCTTTGCCTTTTGATCCACCATGCTCCCAATCCTGCCAGTATGATCAGCCCCGGGATCCAGATCCAGACCGGACTTGAATCAGCAACAGCCATGGCATCCACGGCCGCTGTATTGCCGATGAGGATCATGCCGGCCCAGTTTTCCGGATATACGCCTTTGCCTTCCTCCAGGTAGGCCCTTTTGCTGAGGGTCAGCGCCACATCCTTGGGAAGGTTTTTATTGAGAAAGTGATCGTAAAAGGCGGGGATGATCCGGGCGGCGCCCTCGGTCTGGATCTTCCACAGCGTGGTGATAAAGGATTTCACGCCGGCGTAGGCGAAGCCTCTGGCCAGACTGATGTTGCCTTCGCCGCTGCGATGCTCGCCAAGAGCCGTTTCACAGGCGGTAAGGGTGATGAGCTCCTGATCGAGGCGATGATGATAGAGTTCGGACAGGTAAAAAAACTGGCTGCTGTCCGGTGTCGCAGAATTTTGTCTGAAGGCTATGAAACTGCTGTCCGGATTTCCCGAGACAAAGCCATGGGCGCAAAGGTGCAGGTAGGCATTTTTCCGGGTGGCCGCAAGAAAAGCTTCCTTCGTTCCCTGCTCCGGGCTTATGGCATCCGATACCCGGTCTTTTATGGCCTGAATTTCTCTTTCCTGATTTTTCATAAAGGGCAGGACGGGGGACCCCGGATCGAAGCGAGGTGCAAAGAGTGCGAGCTGAGGGCTTAGGGTGGAATTTCCGTTTCTTCGTTTCATTTCCTGAAGCAATCCGGCAGAAAAGCAATAACTGATCATGTGATTTTGCACCAGGAAAATTTTGTTGCGAACCAATGCGGGCAGATCGTTTTGGTCGGGATTTCTGTGCATCAGAAGAGCATCAAAAGACAGGTCGCTGAGGGCTCCATCCGGGATGATGATGAGTCTTTCAGGAAGCGGGTAACGCCCGGCTGTATGGCCGATCAGATGACGGTAGAGCTCGTGAGAGGCCTGGAGAAAGTCCTGCACCCTGTTCGGGTCGATGGTTCCGTCTGCCTGCACCGGATTCAGGTTGGCCCTGAATTGTCTGACCAGCGCCTGTATTTGATTTTTTGTAATCCGGATGGTGTCCAGGGAGAAGCTGTCCCGGCTGAGCAGGAATACATTCAGCACACTGTCTTCCAGAAAATAGCTCAGGATGGCCTGGTTGCTGTCCAGGAGCTCACTCCGGATTTGTCCGGTGCTCAGTTCGGGTCCCCGGTACTTGAGTGCAAAGTATGAGGGAGCCTCTTTTTTCAGGCGGGACAGAAATTCCAGTTTTAGTTTCTGTACTTGTTCGCGGAGTGAATCATGGCCCACTGCCCTGCGTTCAGTGTCCAGGATATCCTCCTGCATCTTTTGCAGATCGGCAGGCAGCAGTCCGTCTGCATTTTTTAGCCTGGATGCTTCCAGCAGGGAGAAGGCCTTGCCCTGCTCGCTGATCTGGAAGGCTTTTTCGAGGTAATAGGGATTGCCGGAACTCCGGTACAATTCTGTGATGTCGGCGAAAGCGTCCGGCAGCCATTCCTGCGAGCGTTCGGCGAGTCTGAGCTTGGCCCGGTCGTCGGTGAGGTTGGACCTCATGTAGTTGATCAGCGAGAACAGCGTGTCGTAGGCCGCATTGGCCAGTACCCTCATATCGGGATCGGTATGGCTTTGTCTCAATCTCACCCTGCCGATGCTGCCCAGGAGTATTAGGCTGGTCTGGTAGTCCCGGCTGTAAGCAGACACCGGAGGCAGAACCAGGGTGGGGGTGCCCTTTTGCTCCGGCCCGTAAAGGGCCTTGGCGTAGGCCGCCAGGGCTTCGTTCAGCCGATTCAGACGGTAGAGGTTGGTACCCAGGTTCAGTTGAAGCTGGGTGAACATTGTGGCATCCAGTGAGCTCCGGTTACGTAGAAAAGTATCGATGCCGGCTTGCAGGATCCCGGTCGCTTTTTCGTACTCTCCGGTGCGTTCATACGCGCTGCCCAGGTTGATGCAACATTGGACAAACTGATCTGGTATTTGATTGACTTGAAAATAATTCAGTGCAGACGAAGATGCAGCAATCGCTTTTTGGATACACGAAGGGCAGGGATTTGTTTTTGCGACACTTTTGGCTGAATCCAGCCAGGCAACGCCTTCGCTGATCCGGAGGTATTGTATGTCGTATTCCATTTCCTCCTGCAAGTTTTTTTCGACCAGTGCCATGCCTCTGGAG
>CAYXKO010000111.1:0-7375 GCA_964465435.1 uncultured Saprospiraceae bacterium
CCTTGCCGGGAGGAGTGACTCAGACAAAGCTCAAGGACCCTTCCACCCGTTTTGGTACCAGTCGCTTGATCGCCAATGACTGGGCTGTCAGCAATTTTTCATCCATGATGCCTTCCAGCAACCTGCAATTTTCCGGTGGCAATACCTTTAGTCTGGGGGGCATGAAACTGGGCGTAATCGCAGCGCTGAGTCATCAGAACCAGAACAGGATCATCCCGGTGGAGCGCAATGACTTTAACATCGACAAGACCCAGCTCTTTGCCTATGAGGACGTCCTGTTCAGAAAACAGTACAACACAGGCGCGATGTTCAATACCACGCTGGCGATCAACCGCAAGAACAAGATCAGCCTGAACAACCTGATGACGATCCTGGGAGATGATCAGTACACCGAAAGGAACGGACACGATATTGAGCAGACCCGCTTTATTCGCGCGTATTCCATGTATTATACCAGCACCAGTCTTCTGACCAGTCAGCTGATCGGCGAGCACGAACTCAACAACAGCGGCATGTTGCTGAAATATGCATTCAGTCATTCCGATATCCGGAGAAATACTCCATCTTTCAGAAGGATGACCTATGTGCGAAACGAGGATTCTGATCCTTCCGAGCCTTATATTGCCTATATTCCCATTGGAGCGCCCTCTCCCAACTTTGCCGGAAGATTTTATTCTGATCAGGTGGAGAAGATGAACACAGGAAGGGTGGACCTGACCATCCCGTTGAGAGGAAGTGATAAAAACCTGATCAAAGTCGGTGCATTTGGAGACATCCGTCAAAGGGCTTTTGACGCGCGGGTGTTTGGATACACTTATGCACGCAATTATGTGGCATTTGAATTGCTTACCCAGGATATCAACCAGATCCTCGATCACAAGAACATCAATGAGAATGGATTTGTGCTCAGGGAATCCACCAACCCCAACGATTCTTACGATGCGGGTTCTCACAATGTTGGAGGATACCTGATGGCGGATCATTACTTTGGAGGAGATAGATTCAGAATGATCGGAGGCGTCAGAATGGAGTCATTCCAACAAACTCTGAACACCACCGAGTTCGGCGGCAAGCCCGTGGACCTCAACAGCCGCGTGATCGACGTACTGCCATCTCTGAGTCTTGTGTATAAGGTAAATGAAAAGTCCAACCTCAGAATTTCAGCCAGTCAGACAGTGGTAAGACCCAACTTCAGGGAATTGGCTCCGTTTTCATTTTACGATTTCGGGCTGGCGGCCGCCATCATCGGAAATCCCGATCTGAAGAGGACCAAGATCACAAACTTCGATCTGCGGTACGAGCAGTATTTTGGATCCAATCAATTCTTTAGCGTTTCCGCATTCAGCAAGAATTTCAAAGATCCGGTCGAGCAGATCTATGAAACCCTCGGTGCCGGTACCCGTAACTTCCTGTTCAGAAACGTGGACGGAGCTTTCAACTACGGAGCTGAATTGGAGGTAAGGATCAACCTGGGACAATTTGCTGACAAGCTGGAGGGATTTCAGGTAAGGTCCAATCTTGCGTGGATACAATCCATGGTCGATCTCTCTGATGTGGCCGGACAAAACCGCGCAAAAAGGGAACTGCAGGGACAATCTCCCTATATCGTAAACCTTGCTTTTGGCTACCAGCCTGCAAAATCCGGATTTTCGATCAACCTCCTGTATAATCGCGTAGGCCGCAGGATCTGGCTGGTGGGATCCAACGGATACCTGGACACCTACGAAGCGCCCAGGGATCAGATCGATCTGCAGATCGCACAGAATTTTGGAAAGAGATTTCAACTTAAACTGAACATAGGCGATCTGCTTAATACTACCTACCGCTTCTATCAGGATCAAAACGACAATGGAAAATACGATCGGGATGACACGGTCATCCTGAAAAACAATCTGGGCACCAATTACGGTATGACGCTTACTTATTCCATAAAGTAGCATCTCCGTTTCAACACGACTAACTTCAACATTTCAGTACGGCCGCTCGCTCCTGCGTGCGGTCGTATTTTTTTTACTTCATGTTTTTTAAACAATCAGGTAATCATTTGATAACATCGATTCTGCAAGGGTCGCTGCGCGAAGCGGTAATTTTGTGTCATGAATAAATTGAAATTAAACTTGAATAATCAACGCTCTATGAAAAGAATTTTACAACTTGTTTTTATCAGTGTTTTCTCGGGTCTTCAGGCGCAGAATATCGTCACCATAAATGCTGATATCACAGCGGATACCAGGTGGACATCAAACAACATCTATGTGTTGAGCGGGGCCTCTTTTATTTATGTGACAAACAATGCCACGCTGACCATTGAGCCCGGCACCATAGTCAAAGGAGATCCGGCCGCGCTGGTCATCACAAGAGGATCCAAAATCATGGCAGACGGTTTGGCAGATCAGCCAATCATTTTTACGTCCAACAAAGCTGCAGGCGACAGAAAACCCGGAGACTGGGGCGGCCTGTTGTTGTTGGGCAGAGCCAGGGTGAATTGTCCGGGAGGAGAGTGCAACGTGGAAGGTGGACTCGATCCAAACCTGGGTAAGTACGGAGGTACTGATGATGCAGACAACTCCGGAATTCTTCGCTATGTGCGCATTGAATTTGCAGGAATTGCATTCCAACCCAACAACGAAACAAATAGTCTCACACTGGGTGGTGTTGGAACAGGTACGGTAATCGAACACGTTCAGACAAGCTTTGGGGGAGATGATGCATTTGAATGGTTTGGCGGCGTGGTAAACGGACGTTACCTGCTTGCCTACAAGACTGTGGACGATATGTTTGACACAGATTTTGGATACCGGGGTATGAACCAGTTTGTACTGGGAATCAGCGATCCCAACCTGGCCGACATTTCTTCCTCCAACGGATTTGAGGCGGACAACGACGCACAGGGTTCCCTGAATGCTCCGGTATCGCAGGCGATCTTCTCCAACGTGACCCTCATCGGCCCCAGAAAGGATGCCTCCAGCCAGTTCAGCAACCTCTTCAGAAGAGCCGCACACCTCAGGAGATCCACGAAGCAAAGTATCGTAAACTCCATCCTGGGCGGATTTCCGCAGGGAGTCAGACTCGAAAGTGCCAACAGTGAAAACTTCTACCTCAACACCGGAGAGATCCTGTTCAGGAACAACATCATGGCATCCAATGGCCGTTTGTTTGATTCCTCTTCCGTAAATACTCCTACTCTCCAGGCAAAGTTTCTCACCGAGAACCGCGTGTTCAGCACCTGGGGCGAAGCAGGGCTAAATGATCCCTACGCTGCACCCAAAGCCAACGCATTGCCTAATGCCGGATCAGCGGCCTTGAATGGCGCCAGTTTTACCGGTCTCCCCTCATTCTTTGAGAACGTAACTCACGTTGGGGCTTTTGGCACCGGCAACTGGACAGACTGCTGGGCTGAATACGATCCCACCAACGCGGATTACAGCAGGGCTCCCATCCGCTACTTTTCAGAGTCTGTCGTGATCAGATCCAGCGCCAATGGCAATGCTGTGGACTTCTCTACCAATCTGAGCGGAAATTATACCTACGAATGGAATTTTGGGGACAATACGCCCCTCGTCAGCGAAGCGGCACCCAAACATACCTACCAGCAAAATGGTCGTTATACAGTTAAATTAAGAGTGACCAATGCAAGGGGATGTGTCAAGGAAGTTGAAACCATCGTGAGCGTGAGTGTGGGTACCCTCGATCTGAAACAGATCAGCTCCGTGACCGTGGTTCCCAATCCCAACAACGGAAGCTTCCGGGTGGATGTTGAAACATCTAAAACGGAACCGGTGCAGGTCGATCTGATCAATCATCTGGGACAATCTGTTTGGACCCGTGGTATCCTGCTTCAGGAAGGAAGCAACAGCCTGGAATTCCAGGGTGTGGTGCCGGGTTTTTACCAGGTCAGGATCCGCAATGCGGAAGCACAGGTTTCCCGGAAATTAATGGTGTTTTGAGTAACTGTCTTTGAAATCGCTATAAAGAAAAAGGCCCTCTACGGAGGGCCTTTTTTTATGGATATTTTTGAATAAAATGAAATCATCCTATTTTCACCTGAAGTCCTTTGGGAGGATCCTCAATATTGTGCAAGCAGATGCTTCACCCATGCAAACGGAGCAACACAGCCTGTTTCCAGGTTGATCGTTTATTCTTCTGACATAAACGGATATTTATAATCCAGAGGCGGATCAAAATTCTCCTTGATCGTGCGGGCAGATACCCAGCGGATGAGGTTCAACATCGAGCCAGCCTTGTCGTTTGTGCCGGAAGCCCTGGCGCCACCAAATGGCTGCTGGTCCACGACCGCACCGGTCGGCTTGTCGTTGATGTAAAAGTTTCCGGCGGAATGGCGCAGAGCCCTGGAGGAATCGGCGATGACCTGTCTGTCCCGGGCAAAGATGGCACCGGTCAGGGCATAATCGGAGGTCTGGTCCACCACTTTAAGCATTTCGTCGTATTGATCGTCCGGATAAACGTAGATGGTCAATACAGGCCCAAACAATTCTTCCTTCATCGTGATGTAATGAGGATCTGTGGTCTGGATGATGGTGGGTTCGATAAAATAGCCAACGGATTTGTCGCATTTGCCACCATAGATGATGCCCGCATCCTTGGCTTTGCGGGCCATGTTGATATAGCTTTCGAGTTTGTCAAAAGATTTTTCGTCGATCACGGCATTGATGAAATTCCTGAAATCCTCCGGAGTGCCCATGCGCATATCATCCAGGTCTGCAAAGAGAAAATGCTTGACGGATGGCCAGAGACTTTCCGGGATGTAAGCCCTGGAAGCCGCACTGCATTTTTGTCCCTGGAATTCAAAAGCTCCCCTCGAAAGCGCCACAGCCACCGCTTTGGGATGGGCGGAGGGATGTGCCAGAACGAAATCCTTGCCGCCGGTCTCTCCCACAAGTCTGGGGAAGTTCCGGTATTTTTCCAGGTTGTTTCCTATGCGCGCCCACAACTTTCTAAAAACTCCCGTAGAACCCGTGAAATGGATTCCCGCAAATTCGCGGTGCTCGAAAATGATCTCCCCAGCAGTGGCGCCATCCACGTACACCAGGTTGATCACGCCATCGGGCAGTCCTGCTTCGTGGAGGATGTCCATGATCAGAGAGGCCGAGTAGATCTGGGTCTCAGCGGGTTTCCAGACCACTGTGTTGCCCATCAGCGCAGGGGCGCAGGGCAGGTTGCCCGCGATGGAGGTAAAGTTAAACGGGGTCAGGGCAAATACAAATCCTTCCAGCGGCCTGTATTCCATTTTATTCCACACCAGCGGCATGGAATTGGGCTGCGTCTCGTAGATCTGTTTCAGATAGCTGACATTAAACCGAAGGAAGTCGCAGAACTCACAGACGGCGTCGATCTCCGATTGAAATATGTTTTTGGACTGCCCCAGCATGGTCATGGCGTTGGTGCGTGCCCGGTACCTGCCCGCGATCAGATCGGCGGCCTTGAGAAAGATGGCGGCCCGGTCGCGCCAGTCCATGAGTTCCCAGGACTCCTTGGCGGCCAGGGCGGCATCTATGGCCATTTGTACCTCGCGCGCTCCTCCCTTGTGATAATATCCGAGGGTATGAGACAGATCGTGGGGAGGATGGATCCTTTTCTTCTGGCCGGTCTCTATTTTTTTACCGCCGATGGTCATCCGGATTTCGAGTTCCTGAGACTTTAGCTCGGCAAGGACTCTTTTGAGCTCCTTTTTTTCAGGGGAACCCGGACCATAGGACAAAACGGGTTCATTCTTGGGTATGGGGATCTGATTCATATTCTTTGATTTTAACCAATACTTTCTAAACAAGCATATTGCCCGAAAGGATCAATCCGAGACCATACTAATGTGTCTCAGGATCTCGGCCGGTACAAAGTGGCTGATGTCTCCATTGCCCAGGATGAGCTCGCGGACTATGGTGGAGCTTACATGGCTCAGATGGGGGCGTGCTATGAAGAAAACGGTTTCGAGTTCGCTGGCTACCGTGTGGTTGATCTGGGAAATGGTCCGTTCGTAGTCAAAGTCCGCTGCATTGCGGATGCCCCGGATGAGGTATTTCGCCTGGATCTTGCGGCAATACTGGAGCGTCAGCCCTTCGTAATGGTCTATCTGGATCTTGGGTTCATCGATAAACAGGTCTTTCAGCCAGTTCAGCCTCTGGTCCAGGGGAAACAGGGATTTCTTCTGGGAATTGACGCCGATGGCGATGATGATCCGGTCAAAAAGGGGAAGGGCCCTGTATACGATGTCGACGTGGCCGGTGGTGATGGGGTCAAACGAACCGGGCAAAACCGCTATTTTCATGTGGAGGCGATGTTTTTGTAGGCTGCAAAGCTAAGCAAAATATCCCTGCACGCCGGTTCCCCGGGATGCGTGTCAGCTTATTTGCCTTCAAGAACTGACTTGACCCTACTTGTCGCCTTCGCTTTGTTTCTTGTGGTGCTTGATGACCTTGGCATCGAGGTAAAAAATGATCTCCTCGGCTATGTTTTTGGACTGGTCACCGATCCTTTCTATCTTTCTGATGATGGATAAAACGTGCAAGACGTGCTTGCGCTGGTCCGGATACAGATCGAGGCACTCAATGGCCAGCTGGCTTGCCTTGTCGTTGATCTCGTCGAGCAGCTTGTCTCTTTTGAAAATAGTGCGGGACAGGGAGGTGTTTTCGTATTGGTAGGCTTCCTTCAGGTCTTTGACCATTTCTACGGAAATTGCCAGCATCTTAAGTACGGACATGTGCTCCAGGATACCGGGATTGAAATGCGTGTCCACGTCGCTGATAAACTCGGAGATGCCACAGGCTATATCCGCGATCCGCTCCAGATTGGTGTTGATCTTCAAAGTGGACAGGACAAAGCGCAGGTCGGTTGCCACGGGCTGATACAGGGCCAGAAAGTCCTCGCAATGCTTGTCTATGTGGATCTCATAGGCATTGACCCTTTTCTCGTTTTCCTGCACCTCCAGGGCCATGTCCTTGTCAAATTTCGACAGGGATTGAAGGGTTTTTTCCAGCTGGGAGTTGACCAGCTCCCACATGAGCCCCAACTCGGATTTTATTTCATTGATTTCGCTGTCCAGATGTGCCATTGGCTTTGATTATTTAATTATCCAAATCTGCCGGTGATGTAACTCTCGGTCTTTTGGTTTTTAGGATTGGTGAATATGGTTTTCGTCTCATCAAATTCGATCAGTTCGCCACTCAGGAAAAATGCCGTATAGTCGCTGATCCTGGCTGCCTGCTGCATGTTGTGGGTTACGATCAGGATGGTGTAATCCTTCTTCAGTTCAAAAATGAGTTCTTCGATCTTGGCGGTGGAAATGGGGTCCAGCGCAGAGGCGGGCTCATCCATCAGCAGGATGGAGGGCTCGACTGCCAGGGCCCTTGCGATGCAAAGC